>JBEDKU010000756.1:0-2961 GCA_041172045.1 Verrucomicrobiota bacterium
GGGCATGCCCGTCGCCGAGTTCCACGCACCGAAGGAATTCGACCGCCTCACCCCGCTTTTCCCGGATCAACGGATCCACTTGGAAGGCGAGGGAAATGATTTCCTCGGCGTGCGCGCCATCGATCTCATCGCCCCGCTCGGCAAGGGCCAGCGTGGCATCATCGTCGCCCCGCCGCGGGGTGGGAAAACCATTTTGCTCAAGCAGATCGCCCGCTCGATCCGCCTCAACCACCCGGACGCCGTGCTGATCATCCTGCTGCTCGACGAGCGGCCGGAGGAAGTCACGGATTTCGAGGAAACCGTCGGCTCGCAGGTGTATGCCTCCACGTTCGACGAATCGCCCCGCCGCCATGCCCAAGTCGCGGATCTGGTGATCGAGCGCGCCAAGCGGCTTGTCGAGCAAGGCAAGGATGTGATCCTTCTGTTGGACAGCCTCACCCGACTCGCCCGCGGGCATAACTCCGCGATGCAAGGCGGCCCGATCGGCTCCGGCGGTGTCAGTCCGGTGGCGTTGCAGAAGTCCCGGAAATTCTTCGGCACCGCCCGCAATGTCGAGGAAGGTGGCTCGCTCACCATTCTGGCGACGGCGCTGGTGGAAACCGAAAGCCGCCTGGACGATGTGGTTTTCGAGGAGTTCAAGGGCACCGGCAACATGGAGGTCCGTCTCGATCGCGAGCTGGCCGAGCGCCGGGTTTATCCCGCCATTCACATTCCCCAGTCCGGCACCCGCAACGACGACCGTCTCTATCATCCGGACGAGTTCCTCCGCGTGGTGGACATCCGCAAGCAGCTCGCCGGGCTTCCGATTGGTGATGCCATCGAGACACTGCTTTCAAATCTCAAGGCGACCAAGACCAACGCCGAGTTGCTGCTGCGAGGACTGCGCTGATTTCCAGCCGCTCAAATTGGAGCGCGGAGTTCCATGTGTTCACAGGCGGAACGGATTGCCCTAGCCAAAAACTGCCCGCAGTTAGGTGGGTATCGCGCATCCGGTCCCGCCGCCTCAATTCGCGTTCCAGTCACCCAAGACGCCCTGCTTGCGGCCGCGTTTCTGACGGAGATTCAGAGTCACCGCGGCACTTGGAAAACCCGCTGTTCACCGGGCGATTTCATCCCTGTGACAGGGCGTTTTTCCAGCAACTGCTTCATTGACACCTTCCTGTCAACCTTCATAGCCTCCCGCGCCTTGGGCGGGGCTGAGTCAATGATTTCTCAGCGATCCAATCACCCATGCGCCTAACTCGATATCACCACTACGATGGCAACCAAAAAGAAGGTCGCAAAACCAGCGGCCAAGAAGAGCGCTCCGGCGGCCGCCAAGTCCGCGGTTAAAAAATCCGCAGCGAAGAAGACCGTCTCCTCCAAGAAGGTCAAATACGTTTACAACTGGGGAGCCGGTAAAGCTGACGGCAACGGCGGCATGAAGCCCCTGCTCGGCGGCAAAGGCGCCAACCTTGCTGAAATGACCCGCATCGGTCTGCCAGTGCCTCCCGGATTCACGATCTCCACCGAGGTCTGCACTTACTTCTACGAGAACAAGCGTACTTACCCGGTTTCCCTCCAGGCGGAGATGGAAGCCGGCGTGAAGAACATGGAAAAAATCATGAGCTGCAAGTTCGGCGATGCCAAGGGCATGCCGCTTCTCGTGGCCGTCCGCTCCGGCGCGCGTGATTCCATGCCCGGCATGATGGACACCATCCTCAACCTCGGCCTCAACGACGAGACCGTCAAATCCCTTGCCACCGTCACCAAGAACGAGCGCTTCGCATGGGATTGCTATCGCCGCTTCGTCCAGATGTATGGCGACGTCGTGCTCGGCGTGCAAAAGGAGGAAGGTGAAGACCACGAGCCGTTCGAAGTCGCGATCGAAACTTTCAAACACGAAAAATACGGCAAGGAAATCATCGATTCCGATCTCACCGCCGACGACCAGAAGGAGCTCGTCAAGCGCTTCAAGGCCCTCGTCAAAAAGCGCACCGGCCACAGCTTCCCGAGCGATCCATGGGACCAGCTCCGCGGTGCCGCCGGCGCTGTCTTCGGTTCGTGGATGAACGACCGCGCGATCGTCTATCGCCGCAAATACAACATCCCCGCCGCATGGGGCACCGCCGTCAACGTGCAGGCCATGGTCTATGGCAACACCGGCGAAACCTCCGGCTCCGGCGTGGCATTCACCCGCAACCCGGCCAACGGTAAAAACGAATTCTACGGCGAGTTCCTCATGAACGCCCAGGGCGAAGACGTCGTCGCCGGTGTCCGCACGCCAGAGCCAGTGCTTGAGCTCAAGAAGCAGATGCCAAAATCCTATGCTGAACTCCTGAAAGTGCGCGCCACTCTGGAGAAGCACTTCAAAGACGTTCAAGACGTCGAGTTCACTATCCAACAGGGTAAACTCTTCATGCTTCAGACTCGTAACGGCAAGCGCACCGCTGCTGCCGCTCTGAAGTTCTCCATCGACATGGTGAAGGAAAAACTCATCGACTGGGAAACTGCCGTCTTGCGTAATCCAGCTGATCAGCTCGACCAGCTCCTCGCTCCGATCTTCGACCTCGCAGACGTGAAGAAAGCCAAGGCAATCGCCTCAGGTCTGCCAGCCGGCCCTGGTGCTGCTTGCGGTAAAATCTACCTCAACGCTGACCGTGCCGTCTTGGCCGAAGCACGCGGTGAAAAAGTTCTTCTCGTCCGTAACGAAACCAGCCCTGAAGATCTTCGCGGCATGATCGCTGCCGAAGGTATCCTCACCGCTCGCGGTGGTGTTTCCTCACACGCAGCCTTGGTTGCTCGTCAGATGGGTAAAGTTTGCATTTGCGGTGCTGCTGCGCTGGAGATCAACTATGACAAGAAGACAGTTTCTGTCTCTGGTCAGACCTTCAACGAAGGCGACTTCCTCTCCATCGACGGCACCAGCGGTATCGTTTATGGCGGTCAATTGAAGACAGCTCCTTCTGAAATCATCACGGG
>JBEDKU010000757.1:0-2832 GCA_041172045.1 Verrucomicrobiota bacterium
AAGGTGACGCGGTCGGCGCGCGAGAAGCTGCCGATATCGCCAAGGTCCACAGGCTCGCCGCTAACGACCGGCGCCTTGCCGAGAGGAGCGTCGATCCGCTCAAACGTGGCCGGCCACTCGCGTGGTTTGCCATCGACCAATCCGCGCAGCGGGCCGTCCGCCTCGTTGAGCGGCAGATGGATCGCCAGCGTGGAATCGATCTCGCGCGACGGCTCGATGACGGCGGTCGTCAGCCAGGTATCGAATTCCGGACGGGCCACCTCGGCACGCGCGACCATTTGTTTTTCCACTCCGGCGATTTCGCCGGCCAAGGTCTCCCAGCGCTTGCGATCATCCAAATGGGGCACGAAGACATTTGGCGGATGTTCCGCGTTGTTGCCATCGAGCGCGGACATCGGGGTGTTCCGGAAAAAGGCTGCGAGCGAGTAGAACTCCTTGGTGGAGACCGGATCGAACTTGTGGTCGTGACAGGCGGCGCAGCCGGTCGTCAGCCCCAGCCAGATGGCGGAGACGGTCTCGACGCGGTCCTTGGCGTAGATGGAATCGTATTCCTCGGCGATCGCGCCGCCCTCGCCGGTGGTGGCAAGGCAGCGGGAAAACCCGGTGGCGACAAGCTGGTCGAGCGTCCGGCCCGGCAGCATGTCACCGGCGATTTGCTCGGTGGTGAATTGATCCCAAGGCATGTTCGCCTGGAACGCGCGGATGACCCAGTCCCGGTAGGGCCAGATGGCGCGGTAATTGTCGATGTGGATGCCGTGGGTGTCGGCGTAGCGCGCCGCATCGAGCCAGTGGCGGGCGAAATGTTCGGCGCTGGCGGGGGTCGCGAGCAATTGGTCCGCCGTCGCTTCGACGGCGGCCTGAGGGTTGGCAGCGGCGGATTTTTTGAACGCATCGATGGCCTCGGGAGCGGGTGGCAGGCCGGTCAGGTCCAGATGCAGACGGCGGTAGAGACGCGCGGGATCTTCCGGTGGGTTGGGCTTGAGGCCGGATGAATCGAGTTTTTCCGCGATGAAGCGGTCGATGGGATTGGCCGCCCAATTCTCACCGGCGGCGGGCGGTTCCGGCTTTTTGACCGCAGCGAACGACCAGTGCGGCTCGTATTCCGCGCCTTGTTCGATCCAGCGCTCGAGCAGGGCGATTTCCCGCGGACTGAGCGTTTTGTGGCTCGCCGGCGGCGGCATGATCGAGTCCGGGTCCTTTTCGTGAAGGCGCTTGACGAGATTCGACTCCGCGGGATTTCCCTTGAGGATGGGCGGTTTGCCGTCCTCGCGCAGCAGAAACGCATCCTCCACCCGGTCCAACCGCAGCGGCGCATCCTTCGGCTCGCGCGTCCCGGAATCCGGCCCGTGGCAATGGTAACAATACTCGGAAAGGACCGGCTGGACATGCTCGTTGAACGAAATTTTCTCCGGCAGGGAAATTTTCACCGGTTCCACGATCGCCGCGGATGGGTGCTCTTCCTCGGACGCCGGCGCGCTTGAAATTTTCGAAGACGGCGGATTGCAGCTCACCAGTAACCCGGTGACAACGAAACCGAGGAGGGAGAAAAATTGAGAGTGGCGGTTCATGAACAGCAAAACACAGATGCCGCAAAACGCTTCCGCCGCCACAATTCTTTCACTGGGAAATCCCATCCCCGGCCATCCGCTCACCGCCGTTTGCGGCGTTTGGGCGGAGTGAACGGGCTGCCCTTGCCCTTCGCATGCTTGCCGGTCCTCTTGCCCGGCGGGACGAAGCGGAATTCCCGGGCGGATTCCTCCTTCATTTTTTCCTGCTCCGCCTTGATCCGCTCGTCATCCGCCGCGAACCGCGCCTCGTAGTCGGCCAGCGCCAGTTCGTATTCCCGCCAGACGATTTGCTCGCAGATCGGCGAAAGATAGTAGGCGACGTAGTCCGGATCGTTCGCGAACTCCGGGGAAATCTGGCTGATGTGGTGCTTCTGCGGTGGCTCGGGCCGGGTGAATTGAAACGCCTGCCGCTTGGGAATGTGCGGCTCCATGCACTCGGTCACCACCCGCCGGCTCGCGTCTTTGTTGAACAGCTTCTTCGCGAGCAGATAACCGTGCTCCAGCTTCCACACCTCCGGCTTCGGATACGACGGGTAGCCATGGTCCTTCGGGGTCGTCGTCGCCAGCGTGTGGCGGAAAATTTCCAGCTCGGCGGGCGTGAGCTTTTTCGAGAGCGGGCTGACTTTCACAAACCGCTCCGGATCCAGCGCCTGATGTTTCAACAGCGAGACGTAAGCACGCGTCACGCCGAACTCCTCCCCCAGCAAGCGCGCCTTTTCGCCAGCCAGCGCCCGGCGGGTGATTTCCTCCCGCTGCTCCTTGCTCAACCGTTCTTTGCCTTCGCCCGCCATGCGTTTTGGTCCAATGAGGAAACTGCCGTCGGGCGGAATATCCACGGATCCCGCCGGATCGGCAAGCAATCACGCGATTTTCAGAGGCCGCTCACGGACCCGTGACCCGGACACGCAGAAACTTGGAACCCGCGCTTCCGGCAGGTGCGGTGAAACGGAAACGCTGGGCGCTTCCATCGTTGCCGAGCAGGCTACTGCTGCCGGCGGCGGTCACCCATGGCGCGGCCAGGTCCGGACTCTCCTCGATACTGAAGGTCAGATCGGTGGCGGCGTTGGATTTCCGATAGATGATGCTGAGCAGCGGCGCGGTGTCGTCCGTGGCGGGCAGCAGCGCGGAGTCGGCGGCGTTGGGATCTCCCCCGAAGGCGCGCTCGAGAAGGTTGTTCATCTGGTCGCGGTCGGGGTCCGCGTCGTCGGCAGCGTCGCCGGCGTTGGCCGTGGTGCTGAAATTCACCAGACGCCAGGCTTCCGCC
>JBEDKU010000758.1:0-9128 GCA_041172045.1 Verrucomicrobiota bacterium
ACCTGCAGGTCGGCGGGAACGGCGGCGGTTTTTTCCGGAGCGCTCGGTGCCGGTGGCTTCAACAAGAACGAACCCGTCAGCAGGACGACCACCGCAGCGGCCAGTGCGTGCAGGGCGGGACGTCGGTACCACGCCCGGGTCGCCGCCGGGGCGATCCGCTCCATCGTGGCGTCCTCGAAGGACAGGATCGCCGCATCGGAGTCATCCTCGCCGTGTTCCAGTAAATCGAACAGCGCCAGCCAGCGCGGGTTCTCTTCCGCGGCGGCGCGCACGGCTCCCAGCATGGCCACTTGCTCGGCGAAACGGCGGCGCAGCTCGGGGTCGCCCTCGAGTTCCAGCAACAGCGCGGCTTCCTCGGTTTCGGGCAGACCACCGTCCTGCCAGGCTTCGAGAAGTTTTGCGAGGGTGGATTCCAGGTTCATATCGCTCCTTTCATCATGCAGTCTTTGAGTTGGCCGTTGGCGCGCAATTGCATCATGTAAATCGCGCCGCGCGAGGTGTTGAGCAGGGCAGCAGTTTTCGAGCCGTCCTCGCCGCGCAGCCGGGCGCGGATCACCTGGCGCATGCGTTCCGGCAGCTTCTCCACGCAGTCCATCAGGCGCTTGAGCGGGTCCCGCCCGATTTCCCCCTCGATTTCGCCAAGCTCGCTCTCGATCTTCACCAGGCACTCCTCCCGGAAACGCTCGGTGGTTTTTTGGCGACGGTCGGTCGAGCGGAAATGCCCGAGTACCCGGTGCCGCGCGATGCCGATGAGCCAGGCTTCGAACGATTGCGCGGTATCGAACTTGGCCAAGCCGCGAAACGCCGCGATGAAACTCTCCTGCGCCAGGTCTTCCGCGTCCGCCGCATTGCGCACCCGTGCGTGGATGAACGAGCGCACCGGCAGCCCGAACTCGCGCACCAGCAGCGCGAACTCGGCGGCATTGCCCGCGAGCACCTTGTGGATCGCATCGGTGATTTCGTCCTCGGTCATCATTTGGTATAGGCCGCAGCCGAAGGGATCTTACGAATTTTCGGAAAAATAGAAGTGATTTCCGTGTGAGATTTCCGAGCCGAGGGCCTATTCGGGATGGAAATTAGGCGGCGGAATGAAGGCATGCCCGGGGTTTCCCCGCTTCCAGTGCAAATCACCATGCATCACCTTATGTCTCCCAACCGCGCGATTCGCCACCTGCTGGCGACAGGCCGCGTGATCATCACGGCCGCCCGCAACCTCACCGGTTTCCATCCGGAATCCCCGGTGCTCATCGCGAACCTCGGCACGGAGCGCGGGTTCTTCCGCTTCCAGATCAACCAGCCATGACCATGGACTCCATCTTCTCCATCCCGTCCCGGATCCGTTGTCTGCCCCCCCATCTCCGCAGCGCGACATGTTTCGCGCTGGCCGTCACCGCGCTGACGACGTGCCGCGAGACCACTCTGGCAGACAACTCCCCCGCCCCATCCGCCGTGCCGGTGCGTGTGGACGCCGCCACCGGCATGTCCCGTGGCGGCAAGCCCTACTTCGTCAAAGGTGCGGGCGGCAGGGGCAGTCTCGAACAACTCTCTGCCCGCGGTGCCAACTCGATCCGCACCTGGAACACCACCGGACTCACCGCGACCCTCGATCAGGCCGACAAACTCGGGCTTACCGTGAGTGCCGGGATCTGGCTGGAGAACGAGTGCTCCTGGTTCTCCTATCAGAATCCCGCACACTGCGACAAACAAGCCGAGCGCGTCCGCAAGGAGGTGACACTTTACCGCGACCACCCCGCCCTGCTCGCGTGGGGACTTGGCAACGAGGTCGAGGGCGACGGCACCAACAGCGCGTTCTGGCGGCAGCTCGAGCGCCTCGCGCTGCTCGTCCGCGAGCTCGATCCGGCCCATCCCACGTTCACCACCGTCGCCGGCCTGAGCCAGGCCAAGGCCGCCGGCCTGAACACCCACGCCCCGAACCTCGACTACGTGGGCATCAACACCTACGGCGGCGTTCCCAGCCTGCGGAAGCATCTGGAAAAAATCGGTTGGAAGCGCCCGTGGCTGCTCACCGAGTGGGGGCCGCGCGGGTTCTGGGAAACCCCCAAGACCACCTTTGGCGCGCCGCTGGAGCAGAACAGCAGCGAAAAGGCCGTGATGCTGCGCAAGGCCTATCAAACCTCGATTTCCAACGATGGAGGCTGCCTGGGAAGTTATGTTTTCGTGTGGGGGTGGAAATTCGAGGCCACCGCCACCTGGTTCGGAATCTTCACCCACGAGGGCGATACCACGGCCTCCGCCGACGCGCTCCAAGAACTGTGGGCCAACACCAAGCCCGCCAACCAGGCCCCTTCCATCGAGAACATGAAGGGCGTCCCCAAATCCACCCTGACCGCCGGCGGCACCTTCGATGCCAGCGTGCAAGCGGCCGATCCGGATGGCGATCCGCTCGTTTGGCAATGGGCCGTGCTGCCGGAGCCGAAAGCCCACCCAGCCGCGCCTCTGGTGATGCCCAATGCCGTTAGCAGCGCGATCACCCGGTCCACGGGCGACAGCGTGTCCGTGAAAGCACCTGACAAGGCCGGCATCTATCGGCTGCATGTCTGGGTGAAGGACGGCAAGGGCCACGCCGCCACTGCGAACACGCCGTTCCAGGTCCGATGAGACCTGTCACCGGATTTCGGATTATGGATTCAAGGTAACCTTGAGGCTGGCGAATTTACTGGTGTCCGGTGATTGAAGGATGCTGAGCGAGATCGTGTCGAACCCGGACGGAACGTTCTGATTGACGGTCACGCCAGCGGAGGATGTGGCGGTATCGGTTCCCACGGTGTAGCTGTCAGACAAGGTGGACGGAGTGGTGCCGACCTGAATGGTGACGGAAGTGGCGGCATCGATCGAACTCCGGGCGCGCAGGAAGGTGAAGACCATGTTTCCTTCAGACGTGGAAACAGCCGGGAGCTTGGAAAGGTCGTTAGTGAGGACGGTGCCTCCAAGCAGGTATTCCAGTAGATTGCTCACTCCGTCACCGTCCTGGTCCTGCATGGGCACTGTATTGGATGCGTTGGTGGCGGCCCAGGAGGCATATCCACTGGCAGTGACGTCGATGAGATACCCGTTGGAATCCAAGGCGACCGCACCGCCGCCGGACTTGGAGATGAGGGCGAGCTGGCCGGGAGTTAGACCACTGCTACTGACTCCAAAGCGAAGGGAGGCACCGGAAACAAAGCTGCCGTTGATGGCGAGCATGCCACCGGACCAATCGACGGCTTGACTGTCGGCGAAGGCCAGAGCGGCTCCGGCACCCAGATTGATAACGGCGTTTCCAGTGATGTCGAGGGTGCCGACGGTGTCGGTGAAGGTCGCCGCATTGAGGGTGGCGCCGCCGATCGAAACGGCCGTGCCTGGCAGGACGTTGTTGGCTCCGAGAGCGAGGGTACCCGCGCTGATGGTGGTGGCGCCGGCGTAGTTGTTGGAACCGGAGAGGGTGAGTGTGCCGGGGCCGCTTTTGTTCAAGCCGCCGGTGCTGGTGCCGCCGGGGTTGAGCAAGGGATCGGCGAGGGTGAGGGAGAATCCCTTGGTGTTGATGTTCGCACCGTTGTTTTTGACGTTCAGCGTGAGTCCTGAAAAAGCCGGGAGATTTGCCGCGGTGATGAATTGGCCGCCGTTGAAGTTGAGCTCCTTGGTGAGACCGCTGGTGACGGTGATGTTGGAGAGCGTGAGGCTGCCGCCGTCCAGATTGACGATGGCGCTGGTTTTGGAGCCGGAGCTTCCGGCATTATAGCGCAGGGTGTGGAGGCTGGCTGATCCCGAGGTGAGTGTGAGGGTGCCGCTGGCTTGGGCGTTGCCTAGATTGAGTGTGCCGGTGCTGGCGGTGTTCACATAGGAGCCACCATTGATGAGCAGGGTGCCGTCGCCTACGCTGGCTGTCACACCGAGGACGTCGGCATTGGTGGCGCCACCGTTAGAAGTGAGTGTGCCGCCAGAGAGCGTGAGGGATCCGGCTCCATTATTACCGACGAGCAGGCCGCGCTGGAAGCTGCCGCTTCCGCCCGACTGGATATCGCCGCCGGTGATCTGATTACCGCTACCGAGAATGCTGAGACGCGTGATGGTAAGCGAGCCGGTGCTGTTGATCGTCGAACCGCCGGTGGTGATCAGCCCGGTGCTGCTGGTGGTGGTGAAAAAGCCGCTGGTGCCGGTGCCTGCGATCGATTGGTTGGCTGCGAGGGTGAAGCCGCCGGTGCTTTGGAGAGTGGCTCCGTTGCCGATGGAGATGAGCGGCGAGATGGGGATGAGATTGGATCCCACAAGCAGAATGCCCGCTGAGACAGTGGTATTCCCGGTGTAGGTATTGGCACCGGATAGTTTCCAGGTGCCGGCACCGCTTTTGACGAGGCTGATTTGATTGGCGGGAGCGGTGGCACCGTTGAGGGTGTTGTCGGCGATGACGCCTTGGACTTCGTTCGGCGTGGTGCTGGTGCCGAAACTTCCTGACAGTGCCAGGCTGCGAGGCGCACTGCCGGTGGTGATGCCGACGGGTGTGTTGAAGGCTGCGGCGGTGAAGATGAGGGAGCCGCCGCCGTTGTTGGCGATGGTGGCCGTGACGCCGGCGGAGCCGGAGGGCCCGACCTGGATGGTGCGGTTGGTGGAGTCGCCGGTGCCCGTGTAATTGAGGGTGCTGGAGTTGGTGGTGGCGAGGGTGATGTTTCCAGAGGCGGGTGCGCCGAGGGAACTGGCCACACCGTAGTTTTTGAGGGCGTTGATCTGCAGGGTGCCTTGTCGCAGGTTGGTGGAGCCGGTGAAAGTGTTGAGACCGTTGAAGACAAGCGTGCCGCTGCCTTGTTTGTTAATGCCGACGGTGCCACTGACGACGCCACCGATGGTGAGCGTGCCGCCGACGATGTCCTGGGTGGCGTTGGCAGTGATGGAGACGTCGCCGGTCCCAAAGCTGAGGCCGTTGCCGCCATGGCGGAAATTTCCGGCCCAGATCATGGGGTTGTCAGGGAGGGTGATGGCCGCACCACTGTCGTTGCGGAGCAATGGGTTGCTCGAACCGCCGACAGTTAGGGAACCTGTGCCGATGGCGTTGACTTGATTGAGGGTGAGGGTGCCGTTTTGGAGAATGGTGCCGCCGGTGTAGGTGTTGCTTCCATTGAGGACGAGGATGCCGGGACCGGATTTGGTGAAACCTGCGGTTCCAGCGAGGATGTTGTTGAATGTGGCGGTGTTGTTGACGACTTCGATGGTGGGTGTGCTGCCGGCGAGTGTGAGGGTGTTTCCTGAATTGATGATCCAGTTTTGGGTACCGGTGATATCGCCGAATTTCCAGTCTTGTGCGGTGCGGTCGGCAGCGAGCGTGAGGGTGGTATCGGCGGCGAGGACGACGGAGCTGAAATCAACGGTGTCGCCTGCTACCGGGGCAGGCACGGCGTTTCCGAGCCAGTTTGCGGCAGTGGTCCAGCCTTGTGGGCCACCTGCGGTCTGGGCCCATCCAGCGGACGGACCGGTCGCTGCCAGGAACTCGACGGCGGCGATGTTGATGCTGTAGCTGCTGCCGGTGCTGGTGGTGAAGGTGGGCGTCACGGATCCGGGTGAGGCCATTTGCATGTGACCGGAGGCGAGGCTGCCCCATTGGCTGCCCCAACTCGCACTGTGAGTCTGGGTGAGCGGGGAATTTGCGGTGGGTGTGCCGGCGCTGTTGGGGCTGCCGGAGTTTTGCAGGGCGGCGATGACGAGGGAATTGGTGGCGGAAGTGGTGAGGGGGATGGAATTGGTGGCGGTGCCGGTGCGGCTGTTGAAGGCTCCGAAGCCTGCTTGCGTGCCGGACAACGCGTAAGCTGTGCCAAGTCCGCCGTTAGGATTGTAGCCGGAGACGGTGATGCCGGTGCCGACAGCTCCGGGGTTGTCGAGATAGTAGATGGCGAGGGAGCCGGCTTTGTTGCTACCGCTTTGCTGGACGGCTTCGATCATTTGGATGCCATTGTATCGGACGCCGAAGGTCATGGCGGGTTCGTTATTGGCGTTTTCGAGGGCGACGACGACGACGAGTTTGTCCGCCCCGGATGCGTCGAAGGTTCCGAGGTTGGTGACCGCTTTGTAACCGTTGCCGCTGGCGACGGTGAATGCCTTCGTGGAAGCCACCGTGATGTTGCTGGGTATGATGGAGCCCTTGGTGGTGGCGGAGGCTGGTGAGGAGGTGGCGGAGGTGAGGGCACCCGCCCGCATGGAGACGGTGTAGCCGTAGGTGGTGCCGGGTTGTAATCCGGTATCGGTGTAGGAACGCGATGTTTGCCAGACGCTCGAGGTGGCGCCGGAATTGCCCGAGGTCTCGGTGAACAGGTATTCCACGCTACCGCCGGTCTGGCCGTATTCCACTTCGCCGGGCTGCGCGGTCATGGTGACGGCGGTGGAGCCGTTAGCCGTGGGCGGCGAGTCAAAGGTGGCCGTTCCGGGCATCAGCGGTGCCCATGTGTAAAGCACCGCGGGATTGGCGGGGAGCCCCACGTCTTCCACGTTCGGTGTGGCGAGCAGTTCGATTCTCGTGACCGTCCCATCAGCAGCGGGGAGATTGATCGCCTCCGTTTCCAGGCTCGCGCCGTCGGTGAGCGATGGGGATGTCAGGGCCGAGGCGGCCAGCATGTAGATCTTCGTCACGCCGCCCTGCACCACCCGCACACAGTAGTCTGAGCCGTTAGTGGGGCTGAAGATCGAGTTGGCCGCCGTACGGTCCGCCGCCACGGTGGGATCAAAGCGGCGGATCAACCCGGCGGTGTAGGGGCCGATGGGTGGATAGACCATGTTGATGCTCGGTTTCGCACCCGACATGGAGGCGAGAATGCTGATGACCTGCACATCGCGCTGGAGGGGAAACTGGACGCCGTTGTTACTGACGGTGGTGGTGTAGTCGCCTGCGGTTTGATTCCACTGCGCGTAGCTGTTGAGTGCGGTGTTCCACACCACGACATGGCTGTTCAGGTAACTGCGCATCTGATTCACCGAGTAGTCGGAGAAGTGGTTCATCAGATAGGCGGGTTCTTGCCATCCGTTGCCACCGCCCTGCATGGGATCGACCTTGTAGGTTCCCGCCGGTTTTCCGCCGACGTTGTTGGACTGGACGGTGGGAGGAATGAAAGCTTTGGTACGGAGATCGAAGGCCCAGGCGGGGCCGGCGTGGGTCTCGTTGTAGTTGGAAGGAGCCTGGATGCCATGCATGTCGCCCTTGTAGGGATAAGCCGCGCTGTCACCCCAATGCGGCAATGACAGGGCGTGGCCGAGTTCATGGTGGAGGATGCCCACCGAGGTGCCGCTGCCCACACCGGCGAAACCACCGGCTTGCCCCCCCGCGAAGGCGTTGTACACATTCAGATAGTATAAACTCCAGCGGCCAGACGTTCCGGCGGCACGCTTCAACGCGCCGTTCCATTCCAGCGCGGCGGCCTGCTCGCCATCGAAGCCAAGGCCTGTCTGCGCCTGATACTCCGCTTTCGACCGGATCCTGACCGCCTGCGCGCTCACATCGGCTCTTGGAGGAATCACCAGTTCCCGAAAGACGACATGCCCCAGCCTGCGCACTTCCAGATCGGCCACGGGCCACTTCGCTTCGATCTCGGCGAAGGTGTTCGCCGGATAGTCATCGGAGGTATTGGCGAAATACTGTACGTCGGTCATCGTCATGATGACTTTCGTCGGCGCGCTGACCTTCATGTCGGTGATGGTCGTGCTGGCGGTGCCGGCGTTGATGGTGACTTGCAGTCCCTTTTTCATCCAAGCGGCGGGAATGTAGCCGGTGAAGGTGTTTGCAAACGAGTGCTGCACCACTCCCAACCCGTCCGGAATGGAGGCGGGGAGCGTAGCCGGGCCTGTGAGCGGCACGACGAGATTCTGCCCGTTCAGTGTGAGCGTCGCGGAAACCGTGGGTGATGCCGGCGTGGCGGGATCGGTCACGTGGGCCTTAATCAGGGCGTCCCGGTTTCCGACGAGACCGAAGTAAGGATTGTCCGACTTCAGCACGTGGGTCTGGCCGAAATAGACGGCATCGATGGTCACGGCTTGGGTCGTACCGATTCCAAAAGTCAGTGCCAGGATCTTCGCGGCCAGGGACAAGGGTTTCATTTTGGGGTCGGGTCTGGGTGGGAAATAAACCGCTAAAGCAAATGCCTCACGGAGTCGCCGCCCGCACTTGGACAAATCGCTTGTCCCCGGTGAGAAGGGTGACGTTCAGTCCTACGGAGACGACCTCGACTTCGTTCGCGGTGGAGGTGACGGTTTGGGTGGCGCCGGTGTCCTGAATCCAGGTATTGAGGTCGGTGGAGGTCCAGATGGCGTAGGTCGAGTTAGTTAGAGTCCGCGTGCGGCGGGTGTAGGTGAAGTCGCCAATGGTGTTGAGAGTGATGGAGGCGGCAACGGGGCGGCAAGAGGAACCGCGGGTGGGATCGAGACCAAAGAGACGCTCGGCTTCATTGCTCATGCCGTCTCCGTCCGCGTCGGCACCCGGGGTGCTCAGATTGGCACCGGGCCACTTGGACGCCCATGTGGTGAAGTCGTCGCGCCCGAGGAGATCCAGCATCCCCCGCCCCATCGCGTCTCCGACCAGCATGTAGGTTTCCGCGTTGTGATAGTAGTGGTAGTTCTGCGCGGTGTTAGGACCGGAGGTGCGCCAGTAGCCGCGGGCCTCCATGGACTTCACATTGCCTGCGAACTCGGGATACAGGGCGGGATTTCCCACCGCGAGCTGGGCGTTGGCGAGGGTAAGCCGGTTGCCGGCGGCGGCCCAGCCGTCGAATCCGCAGGTGGCGACGACGAAGGGGGCGTCGGTCTTGATCTTGCCCGGATAGCGGCCCTGATAGTAAAGACGGAGTTGCTTGATCAGGCGGACCAGATTCTGTTCGTAACGGATGGCCAAGCCGGTGGTCGTGCTCTGCCCATCGTTCCAGCCCTGGAACCAGCCGAAGCCGGCGATTTCAAATCCCTGCGCCGCCCACTGCGGATACTGGGTGCCGAAGTTGTCGAGGATGTCGGTGACATTGAATACCGAGTAGGTGGTCCAATAGGTGGATGACTGCGCGCCGGTGCCGGGGGCATTGGTCGCGCTGGAGGTGTGCGCCGACTTGCTCACATAGGTGACTCCGTTGTTACGCACGTAGCAGTCCGCCACATAGGCGGTTCCCGAC
>JBEDKU010000759.1:0-4448 GCA_041172045.1 Verrucomicrobiota bacterium
ATCTGGGACTCGGTGTTTTCCCACAGCAGCGCCACTTCGCTGCGAAGCTGGGTGGCGAGGCGGTGGTCGCGGTCGTTGAGCTGGGTGTGGAAGGAGCCCTGCCAGTCGGTGAGCCAACTGCCGATCTTGCGCTCGAGCTGCTGGATGGCGGGTGCCTGGGATTCCGCGGCTTTCAGGGCGGCGACCTGCTGGATCTGCGCGGCGAGCCGCTGGGTTTCCTCGCGCTGCTGGGACAAGCGGTGTTCGGTCTGCTCGCGGGTGGTGTCGGCCAGGCGGTGGACGTTTTCCTTGAGCGCCTCAAGCTGGGCCTCATGCGCGAAAATCCGGTCTTCCAGGCGGGCGGTGGAAACCGGCGCGGCAGCCGCAGCGGGCGGGACGCCGGTTTCGAGCCGGATGACGCGCTGTTCGAGGCGTTCGAGACGCTCGATCTGGCGGCCCACGATGATTTCGCGGATTCGCTCGACGGTCTGGGAAGGATTGAGAGGTGGTGAGGTGGGGGACATGGCGCTCTCCGTGGGGGGAGTCCCGGATGGTTGAAATCCGGAACACGGGTGAGATGAACGCGAAGAGACTAGGGCGACGCGGCGGGACTTGTAAATAAGTTCGATGATATTTCGGTTTTGACGATGGTTTGTAGGCCTTTATTAAACTTTTATGAACTGATGATCAGTGGGTTGGGAAAAATATGATTCGGTGAAAGACACCGGCGAAGGAATGAGGTAAACAGTCGTTAATGTCTGAGGGCGACGAAGAAAAAGTGAGTGAAGGCGATGCGATCCTGGTGCAGGCCTATGCGAAAACCCGCAAGAGCCTGATCGCGCGGCTGGACAACTGGGAGGACCAGCGCACTTGGGACGAGTTTTACCAAACCTACTGGCGGCTGATCTACTCGGTGGCGGTGAAAGCCGGGCTGCGCTCGGACGAGGCTTTCGACTGCGTGCAGGAGACGATTCTATCCATCGCCAAACAGAGCAAAAAGAAGCTTTATGACCCCGAGCAGGGATCTTTCAAAACCTGGCTGATGAACATGACGCGCTGGCGGATCAACGACCAGTTCCGCAAGCGCAAGAAGGACACGGCGATGATCACCGGCGAGTGGGAGAACGACCGCAAGACGGCGGTGATCGACCGGGTGGAGGATCCTAACGGTGATGTCTTGTCCCGTCTCTGGAACGTGGAATGGAAGAAAAACGTCGCCGACGCCGCCCTCAGCCGGGTGAAAGCGCAGGTTTCTCCCAAGCAATATCAGATCTTCGACTGCTATGTGATCAAGCAGTGGGACGCGAAGCGGGTGCAGGACCAGTTGAATGTGAGCATGGCCCAGGTTTACTTGGCGAAACACCGCGTGGGAGCCGTTCTCAAGCGTGAGTTGGCCAAGCTCGAAGACGAAGAAGATGGCGATTAAGATCCGCCCGAACCCGGCGATCCCGGACCACGAGGTCCTCCGCAAAATCGGTGGCGGGGCCTACGGCGAGGTTTGGTTGGCGCGCGGGGTGACCGGCGCGCTGCGGGCGGTGAAAGTAGTGTGGCGCGAGGATTTCGAGGACGCGCGGACCTTCGAGCGGGAGTTCGAGGGGATTTTGAAATTCGAGCCGATGTCGCGCGACCATCCGGCGCTGGTCAATATCCTGCACGTCGGCCGGAGTCCGGACGGGGTTTCCTTTTACTACTATGTGATGGAGGTCGGCGACGATGTGACGTCCGGCCAGGACATCAACCCGGTCGAATACGAGCCGCGCACGCTGCGGGCGGACAACCATCAGGGCTCCGGCGTGCAGTGGGACACCAGCGTCTGCATCGACGTGGGCCTGCGGCTGGCGGAAGCGCTGGACCACCTGCACGAGCGCGGACTGGCGCACCGCGACGTGAAGCCGTCCAACGTGATTTTTGTCAACGGCCGGGCGAAGCTGGCGGACATCGGCCTGGTGGCGGCGCGCGGCCAGCGGACCTTTGTGGGCACCGAGGGTTTTGTGCCACCCGAGGGACCGGGTTCGGCGCAGGCGGATGTGTATAGTTTGGGGAAGGTGTTGTATGAAATCGCCACGGGCAAGGACCGGATGTCGTTTCCCGAGCTGCCGGACGTGATGCCGGGCGGAGCCGACAAGAAACGCTGGCTGGAGCTGAACAAAATCATCTGCGACATCTGCGAGCCGCGGATTTCCAAGCGCAAGATCTCGACCGCCGCGGATCTGGCGGATGCGCTGCGCCGCCTGCAACGCGGAAAACGCCGCCGCCAGAGCGGCTTTGCGGTGTGGATGACGACGGTGATCCTGGCTGGCTTCGTCGGCTGGGCGGGTTGGGAAATGGTCAAGGACAGCGACTGGGTGGCTGCGCTCTATCCGCCGCCCAAGCCGGTTCCCGTTCAGACGGGCATGCTGCGGGTGGTAAGCGCGCCGGAAGGTGCCGAGGTGAAGGACGCGAACGGCCAATGGGTGGGGACGACCAACACCGGGCTGCTGGAGGTTCGGGTGGGGGATGAGTATTTTTTCACCATGAAGAAGAGCGGTTACCGGCCGTTGACCCTTCAGGGAAAGGTGCCCCAGACCGTGGTGACCGAGCCTCTGGTGCTCTTCGCCAGTCTGGAGAATTTCTCACCGCCGCAAGCCGGGGACAAGTGGGAGGACCATCTCGGAAATTCCTATCAGCCGGTGGGCGACGAGCATTTGAGCTCGGGATTTGTGGGAAAGGAGGACTGGGCGCAGTTCGTCGAGTCCGCGGCGCGGCCTGCGGAGGGTAGTGAGTTTCTCAGAGTGACGCAGAACGGAGTGCCGGCGGAGGTGGCTCTATCATCGGCGGGCGAGGCGGCGGCCTACTGCGAGTGGTTCCGCCAGGGCGGGCTGAAGACGGGGTTTCTGACCGAAGACCACGAGGTGGTGCCAGCCATGGAGACTTCGTTTGAAAATCCCGGCCTCAGCGAGCGGGCGCGGCGCGACGGGCTCAAGCCCTTCCGCGTGGTCGTCCGCCAGATCGACTACGGGGAAATCACGCTCACCACCCACCCGACCGGCGTCGAAGTGTGGATGAACACCCTGGCGGATCCGGCGAACCGGCTTTCCGTGGGATCCACCACCGAGCCGCTGGTGATCCCCAAGGTGAAGCCGAACGACTGGCAGCTCTATCTGGTGCGCGAGGGCTACAAGCCGCTGACGGTGGATGTGAAGGTGGGCAAGGGCGAGAGGATCTCCAAGGAAGTGACCTTGGAGAAGAGCCTCGGCGTGATTTTCGGACAACCTTGGGAAAACGGAATCGGCATGCGTTTCGCCCCGCTCGGCCAGGACCTGATGGTTTCCATCTGGGAAACCCGGGTACGCGACTACGAGCTGTTCTTGAAACTATCAGGCCGCAGCGGGCAGCGGACGCCCTACTTCGCGCAGGAGCCGGATCACCCGGTGGTGAATGTCTCGCGGGACGACGCCCAGGCGTTCTGCCAGTGGTTGACCGAGCGTGAGCGCAAGGACGAGCGCATCGCCGAGACCCACGAATACCGCCTGCCCACGGACCTGGAATGGAGCGGGATGGTGGGACTGGACGAGGAAAAAGGCATCAGCCCCGGCTGGCGCCACGCGCGGAAACCCACCTTCTATCCGTGGGGCGGGACCTGGCCACCGGAGGAGGTGGTGGGGAATTTCGCCGATGTGAGCGCCGCCCGCACCCCCGGAGTCGCCATCGACCGGACGATTTCCGGCTACGACGACGGCTTTGCTTTCACCGCTCCGGTCGGCTCCTTCCCCGCGAATTCCCTGGGGCTCCACGATCTCAGCGGCAACGTCCAGGAATGGGTGGAGGACGAGTATTCCAAGCTTGGAAAAAACGTGCTCGGCGTCCTGCGCGGCGGCGGCTGGAATTCCTATCAGCCCGAGAACCTGCTCGCCGGCTCCCGGAACGCCGTGCCGCCCACCTTTCAGGACGCGATTTACGGTTTCCGCGTGGTCCTTGCCAGAGTCCCGCCGGAAGAAGAGACTCCGGCCGTGCCGGAATCCGACTAACGCCGCCACCCACACCCATCATGGTAGAAATCAAGCTCACCTACGAAGGCGATCTGCACTGCAGCGCCATCCACACGCCCTCGGGAAACACGCTCGTCACCGACGCGCCGCTCGACAACAACGGCCGCGGCCAGGCGTTCTCGCCCACCGATCTCGTCGCCACCGCACTGGGGTCCTGCATGGCCACCGTCATCGGCATCGTCGCCCGCCGCAAGGAACTGCCGGTGGAAGGCATGACCGTCACCGTGCGGAAATTCATGTCCGACGACCTCCCGCGCCGCATCAGCCGGCTGGAGCTGGATCTTGCCATCCCGCTGCCCGCCGCGCACCCGGACCGCAAGCTGTTGGAAAGCGCCGCGAACGGCTGCCCGGTCCATCACAGCATCCATCCGGACATCGAGGTCGTGATGAACTGGTCTTGGAAAGACTGAGGATATTTAACGTCGGCAGTTGGAGTTGGGA
>JBEDKU010000760.1:0-7278 GCA_041172045.1 Verrucomicrobiota bacterium
ACCGGTGGCTTCCTCCAAATCGTCACCCTCCGTCGGAACCCCAGCCAACAAGCTGCCGCCGCAGCTGCGGAAGAAACAGCCCGCTAAAAATCCGGTAGTTTTTCGTCACCCCATCCGGTGCGCGAGGTGGGGAGGGGGCAGGGGAATCACCTCGCCGCTTGACCGATTCGCCGCGTGGAATCCATGCTCCGCGCCATGCGCATTCTCACCGGCCTTCAACCCAGCGGAAAACTTCACGTCGGAAATTTCTTCGGCGCCATGGAGCCCGCCGTCCACCTTCAGGACGAGGGCGAGGCGTTCTATTTCATCGCGGACTATCATGCGATGACCTCCTCGCAGGATCCCGCCGCACTGCGTGAAAACGTGCGCGAGCTCGCGGTCGATTTCCTCGCCTGCGGCCTGGATCCCGCGCGCGCCGTGTTCTTCCGGCAAAGCGCCGTGCCCGAGGTGAACGAACTCGCCTGGCTGCTCTCCACCGTTTGCCCCATGAGCCTGCTGGCGAAGTGCCATTCCTACAAGGACAAGACCGCCCAGGGCATCGCCGCGAACCACGCGCTGTTCGCCTATCCGGTGCTGATGGCGGCGGATATCCTGCTCTATGACTCGAACAAGGTGCCTGTCGGCAAGGACCAAAAACAACACCTCGAGGTCACCCGCGACCTCGCCGTGAAGTTCAATGAAACCTACGGCGAGGGCACCGTCGTCCTGCCGGATCCCATCATCCGGGATGACACCGCCGTGGTCATCGGCCTCGACGGGCGCAAGATGAGCAAGAGCTACGGCAACACCCTGCCCATCTTCGGCGAGGAGAAGCCGCTCAAGAAACTCATCATGCGCATCACCACCGACTCGACGCCGGTCGAGGACCCGAAGCCGACGGAAGGCTCCACCATCCTCGCGCTTTACAAACTCTTCGCCAGCCCGGCCGATTACGCCGCGATGGTCGCCGACCACGAGCGCGGCGGCACCGGTTACGGCGATTTCAAAAAGCGCCTCGCGGAAGCCTATTGGGACTTCTTCGCTCCCATGCGCGCCCGCCGGGCGGAAATCCTCGCGGACCCGGGCTTCGTCGATCAGGTGCTGGCCGACGGTGCCTTGCGTGCCCGCGAGGAAGCGGCTAAGGTGATCGACCGGGTCCGGCATGCCGTCGGTCTCCGTTAACAACCCCCCGTCATGAAAAAACGTGTTCTATGCTTGTTAGTCGATGGTTTCGAGGAAATCGAGACCGTCACGCCCGTCGATCTGCTGCGCCGCGCCGGCGTGGACGTGGTCATGGCGTCGCTGGTGGAAGGAATCGTCACTGGTCGCTGTGGCATCCGCCTCCAGCCGGATGTCGTGCTGGATTCCGTCGTCACGGCTGATTTCGATCTCCTGTTCATCCCCGGCGGTCCGGGCGTGGAGGAATTGCGCCGGGACGGACGCGCCGCCGCGCTCGCCCGCGAGTTCAGCACCGCCGGCAAGACGGTGGCCGCCATTTGTGCCGCGCCGCTGGTGTTGAAGGACGCCGGGCTGTTGGATGGCCGGAAATTCACTGCGCACTTCTCGGCTCACGACGATCTGCCCGATATTACCTCCGGGCGGGTGGTGATGGATGGCAATCTCATTACCTCGCGTGGAGCGGGCACCGCCTTGGATTTCGGCCTCGCCCTGGTCCGCCACCTCGCGGGGGACCACGCTGCGGACGAGGTGGCGCGGGCCATCATGGCCTAGCCCCGGATGCCGCAATACGCTTGCCATCCCCGAAGGCCTCGGGGATGGTCCGCCCGTCGTGCCTCCCGAACGCCGCAAGCCATTTTGGCTCCTTCCCAACTTGCTGAGCCTTGATGCTCCGCTCGTCGCGGTCGCTTGGCTGTATATCTTCGCCAAGACCTGGCGGGTGGTCTATCTGCCGTCCACCACCTATCTCTCGTTGGGACTCGTCGTCTGGGTCATCTATGTCACTGACCGGCTGCTCGATGCCTTGATGAATGGCGGCAACTCGGGGAAACTGGAAGCCCGCCACGAGTTCCACCGCAAGCACCAGAAGGGGTTCCGCGTGCTCGCGATGATCGCCGGACTGGTCGCACTCATCCTTGTCGTCACCGAGTTGGCGACGAAAATCTACGGTTACGCGCTCTTCGGCGGTCTGATGGTGGCGGCGTTTTTCACGCTATCCATTTTTTCCACCCAGGGGCCGAATGAGATCCCTTATGCGAAGAACATCCTCGCCGGATTTTCATTCGCCTACGGCACGGCCATGCTGGCGTGGGCCTACACCGGCTTCGACAGCGAGGACCTGCTGAAGTCCCCCGAGCTGATCTGCTTCGTGGTGCTGTGCATTCTCAACATCGCCGCCATCGACTTGTGGGAGCACGCGAACCGCTCGGCCGATCCGGAAATCAAAGCCACCGACGAACTCGCGCTGACCCTGCCGCTGACCTTGTTAGGCGCGGCGGCGCTCATTTTCGCGGTGAAGGATCCGGACCTCACGACGCGGCCGTTTTTTTACGCCATCCTCACCGGAGCCGCTCTGCTGCAGATCCTCAACCGCAACCGCGGGCGATTTTCCATGGACGCCCTGCGCGTCCTGGCGGACGCCGCCTTGCTCGTGCCCTTGCTCGTCTTCCTCGCCGCGTCCCAGGCGTGATTGATGCTTGCCGGACAAGTTCCGCGTTTCTAGTTTCCCCATCCTCATGACACCGCCTTCCGCCACGCCCAAGAGACCCGCGTTCATCATTCTCGGCGCACCCGGCTCGGGAAAAGGCACCCAGGGCCAGATCCTCGGCACCGTGCCCCGCTTCGTCCACTGCGCCTGTGGCGACGTCTTCCGCTCGCTCGACACCCGCACCGCGCTTGGCAAGCAGTTTGTCGACTACTCCAGCCGTGGCGCGCTTGTGCCGGACGAGCTCACCATCGAGCTGTGGAAGGCGCAGATCGACAACCTCGGCGACACCCACCGCTACAAGCCGGACATCGATTTCCTCGTGCTCGACGGCATCCCGCGCAATGTCCGCCAGGCGGAAATCCTCAGCCGCTACATCGAGGTCCACCAGGTCTTCCACCTCTCCTGCCCGGACCGCAACGAGCTCGCCCGCCGCATGCGCAAGCGCGCGCTCAAGGACAACCGCATCGACGACGCCAGCGACAAGGTCATCGACGAGCGCATCGCCACCTACGAGGCCGAGACCAAGCCGATCCTCGATTTCTATCCGCAGGACCGCATCACCACCATCGACGCCACCCAGCCGCCGGTCAAAGTCCTCGCGGACATGGTCCAGCGCATCACCGGCCTGCCGGTCTATGCGGAAATGGCGAAAAACATCGTCTGACCTTCAGCTGCCATGCGGACCATCTTCATCGCCACCGGCGACATCGCCCTGCCGTCGTTCCGTTGGCTGCTCGAGCACGGGCCGCGCCCGGTCGCGCTGGTCACCCAGCCGGACAAGCCCGTCGGCCGCCACCAGACGCTAACGCCGCCCGCCATCAAGGTGGAGGCGCTCGCCGCCGGCATCCCGGTTTTCCAACCGGAGACCATCGGCGACATCACCGCCGAGCTCGCGGCTTTCCAGCCGGAAATCCTCGTCGTCATGGCGTATGGCCAGATCCTGCGGGACAACATCCTCACCCTCGCCAGCAAGGCCATCATCAATCTCCACGCCTCCCTGCTGCCCAAGTATCGCGGCGCCGCCTGCATCCAGGCCGCCATCGATGCTGGCGATGCGGAGACCGGCATCACCGCCATGCACGTCGTCCGCCGGCTCGATGCCGGCGACATCATCGTCGCCCGGTCCATCCCCATCGCCCCGGACGAGACCGGCGGCAGCCTCCACGACCGCCTCGCGGATCTCGCCCCCGCCGTCATGGCGGAAGCCTTGGAAAAAATCGCATCCGGCACCGCGCCACGCATTCCCCAGGAGGAAGACGCCTCCAGTTATATCCCCAAGCTGGAGCGCGACGATGGCCACCTCGACTGGTCCCAGGACGCCGCCGCTTTGGAGCGCCGGATCCGTGCCTATGATCCGTGGCCCGGCACCTACACCATCATCACCGAGGAAGGCCGCCCCAAGCGCCTGAAAATCTTCCCGCCCGTCACCGTGCTCGACATGGATCTGTCACCCGGTGGGATCGCCAGCGCCGAAGGCCAGCTCGTCATCGGCTGCGGCATCGGCGCGCTTCGCCTGGAGAACCTCCAGCCGGAAGGCCGCCGCCGCATGTCCGCCGCCGACTACCTCCGCGGCCACCCGCACCTGTAGTGTGCCTCGACGTCATTCGCCCGGGAACTCCGGGGAAATGACCGGATGAATTTGAATCGGCAGTGGTTGACTCCTCCCTGAATCCGCCGGAATACTCCCGCCCGCGAAACGCTTATCAAATCATGGAAAACGTCATCATCATCGGAACCGGTTGTGCAGGATACACCGCCGCCATCTACACCGCCCGTGCCAATCTCACGCCGCTGCTCCTCTCCGGCACCCAGCCCGGCGGCCAACTGACGACCACCACCGAAGTTGAGAATTTCCCCGGCCACCCGGACGGCATCATGGGGCCGGACCTGATGATGAAAATGCAGACGCAGGCCGAGAAGTTCGGCGCGCGCATCGCCTGGGCCAGCGTCGAGTCGGTCGAGCACCGCGCGGACGGGACTTTCCTTTTGAACGCCGGATCCGAGTCCTTCGAGGCGAAGACCGTGATCATCGCGACCGGCGCGGCTCCCCGCCACCTCGGGATCGAGGGCGAGCAGAAATTGATCGGCCACGGCCTGACATCGTGCGCGACTTGCGACGGAGCCTTCTACCGGGACGTGCCGGTCTGCGTGATCGGCGGCGGCGACAGTGCCGCCGAGGAGGCCGGTTTCCTGACCCGCTTTGCCAGCAAGGTTTATCTGATCCACCGCCGCGACGAACTGCGCGCTTCCAAGATCATGGCCGACCGCGCGCTGGCGAATCCCAAGATCGAGCCGGTCTGGAATTCCACCGTCAGCGAGTATCTCACCGATGAAAAAGGCGAGATGCGCGCCGTGATGCTGAAGAACCTCGTCACCGGCGAGGCAAAGGAACTCGAAGTCGCCTGCGTGTTCGTCGCCATCGGCCACGTGCCGAACAGCGCCTTCCTCGGCGAGCTCGTGGACAAGGATGAAAACGGTTACATCCTCCAAAACCCCGGCCGCACCTCCACCAAGACCCCCGGACTTTTCGCCGCCGGCGATGTGGCGGACCACTACTACCGCCAGGCCATCACGGCAGCGGGGCAGGGATGCGCCGCGGCGCTTGAAGCCGAGCGCTATCTCAGCGACCACGAATAAGCCGGCTCAGAGGTTGGCGTTGTAGGCCAGTTCGAACTGCTTCCTCTGGAAGTCGGTCGGCCTGACGCCGTAGAACAATTGAAAATCCCGGGAAAGCATCTTGGCCGTCGTGAAGCCGAGGTCGATCGCCACCTCCTTGACCGGAGATCCCTCGCCCAGCAGCGAGCGCGCGGCCACCATCCGTTCCTGCCTCAGCCAGTCTTTCGGTGCGGTGCCGACGCCCTCCTGAAACACCCGGCGCAAATGCCGCTCCGAAACGCCGATCCGGTCGCACAACTTCGCCAGCCGGTAATCGCATTCACGGGCGAGTTGACTCAGGGAAAGTGGGATTGGACTGCGCGCCAACAAGACGAGGAATCTCCCGTCCCTTTGAACGATTTCGACGTCGCGGCGTTTCACGGTTTGGAATTTTAAGGATGGGCGAACAACACGCCCAAGATAGAAATTCAAATCGGCAAGATTGTCAAATTTTTAAAATAATACGGAAAACTCCGGATTCTTTTTGGGTATTGGGGTGAAGTGGGGAGCTGGGAAGCGCTTCTTTTTGAATTTCGATCTGGGGATTTCGGGTCAGGTCCGGAGTTCGCGCTTCAGCGCAGTCCTTTAAAAAGGAAAATAGTACCGCAGATGGACGCAGATAATTAAAGAGTTGTGTTGATTTAAGTGCCCGTGAAATTCAACTCATCTGAATCCGCATCACCGAGGTCGGGCCGGAAACGAAGGCTTGATAGCCGTGGAGTCCTGCATGAAGCAGTTCATGCAGACCCTGGTTCTCCGCTCCGGCGAGCGGGCGGTCTGAAATGGCTGTGCCGACCGGGTTTCCAAACCAAATCCGCACGGATTCCGGCGGGTGCGACAGACCGGTGCCCAGCGCTTTCAGCAGCGCTTCCTTGGCGGTCCAGATCCGGAGCAACTGTCGGGCTCGTTCCTTTTTCTCATCCGGCAGGGAGAGGATTTCCGCCGGGTGGCAGAACGTGGATTCGCATTCCAGCAGATCCGCAGCGCGGGCGGTCGCCTCAAGGTCGATGCCGACCGGGCCGTCGAGGGTCAGGGCGATGACCGCGAGATCGTGACAGTGGGAGAGGTTGAAATGCAGGGCTTGGTAGGGCGATGCGAGCGCGGGCTTTCCATAGTCGGAAACGATGAGTGGCACGTCGCGGGGCGGGAGTTGGATGGCGTCGCCGAGGATGATCCGCAGATGGGCGCGACAGGCCATCCAGTGGACGGCATCCGTCTCGAAGCGGAACCGCCCGGCCCGTAAAATTTCCTCCGGGGTGAGACAGGCCACGGCGGATTCCCGGGAGATCGCCGCTGGCGAGACGATGTGGACGGTGACGGTTCCGGCGGTCATGACGGCGACGCTACGGGATCCTCAGGGGTTTGATCGATCACCAATGCCAGATCGGCGAGGCTCGTGTGGTGGAGAATGGTCGAAAGCGGCAGGCTGCGGCGGAAGTCGCGGTGAATCCGCGCGAAAAGTCGCAGGGTGAGCAGCGAATGGCCGCCAACTTGAAACCAGTCGTCCTGATGATGGATGACGGCTGCGCCCAACAGATCGCGCCAGATTCCGGCGAGCTGGTGTTCGGTGGGAGTGAGTGGACGGCTGGGAGTCGCAGGAGATTCCGGATCGCCGAGAGTCGTGACATCCACTTTTCCACTGGAGGTGAGCGGAAACGCGTCGATCACGCCAACCGCGGCCGGCAGCATGTAGGCCGGGAGATGGCTGGCGCAAAAAGCGTGGAGTTCGGAACGATCCAACGACTCGGAACCGGGGTGAAGCGTGAGCCATGCGACGAGCCGGCGGGCTGCCGGGTCCGCCCCGCGATGGGCGACTCGCGCTTGTGCGACATGGGGATGGGACGCCAGAACGGCTTCGATTTCCCCAAGCTCCACCCGGAAGCCGCGGATTTTGATCTGGCTGTCGGAGCGTCCGAGAAACGCCAGGCTTCCGTCCGGGTTCCAACAGGCGAGGTCGCCGGTATCGTAGCGTCTCGGGT
>JBEDKU010000761.1:0-4012 GCA_041172045.1 Verrucomicrobiota bacterium
TCGGCACCGGAGGCAATGGCTTTCTATCGGGAGAGATCGATCCCTCCGCCGCTGCCAAATGATTTCGGACCCATTCGCGACTCGGATTCTGTGCAGCGGTCGTTTGTCTAAACAATTTCCCGTGAATCTGATCGCCCAATGACTTCCTCGTTGCTCCGGATCGGATTGCCGTCCTTCTTTCCTATTGCAATCGGACGTTTTTACCGACGTTCCTTCAAAACCCGCAGTTTCAACAACACATGAAAACCCCCGTCTCCAATCGGTTCTGGAAATCCAGGAACCATGCTCGGAACTCTCTCCCCTCGGTGCTCGCCGTATGCGGCGCGATGGCCTTGCTTCCGCAGGTGTCTGAAGCCGCCGCCATTACTTGGGATGGCGGGGGAGTCAACGGAACCTTCTGGGGCACCGCTACGAACTGGGGTGGTGACGTTCTGCCTGGAGTGGACGACACCGTCCAGTTTACCAACACAGGTCTTCCCTCATCCACGGTGATCTCGTTGGGAGCATCGCAGACCATTCGTGAGTTCCGGATCAATTCCTGGAGCAACGTAAACTCCTTCACCGTCGGAAGTGCTGCGGACAACACCGCAGGCTACACCCTCACACTGACCAATGTCTATCGTGGTGATAGCAACAGCAACAACCAGACCATTGCGGCCAACGTCATCCTGGCGGCGGACAGCACCTGGAACATCATCAATGGTTTCAATGGCAGTGTTTCCGTTACCGGAGGCATCGGCAGCACCTCTGCCGTCACCTTGACCAAGGAAGGATCGAATACCTTGACACTCAGCGGAAACAATACCTTCGCGGGTGGAATTCGTTCCGTAGGCGGCGGCCTCGTGTTGAGCGGAACCAACGCCTATACCGGCACGACTGCGGCCACGGGCGGCAATATCACACTGAACTTTGGCGCGGCCACCGCCACAAATATCATCAACAGCGCGTCTGCCTTGGAATTGGGCGGCATTCGGGGCGGTGGCAGCCTGAACGTAAACGGCCGCAATCTCGCCAATGTGGTCAATAGCCAAACGTTCAATGGACTCACGCTCAACGCCGGTGCTTCGACTCTGACCGTGAACAACGGCAACTCCAGCGGCAAGACACTGGTCGCTTTGGGGGCGATTACGCGCAACGCCGGATCGACGCTGAACCTTGTCCAGCCAACCACCAATGCGACGCTTGGAGCGCAAAACGGATTTACCACCAGCACGACCAATGACGTCGGCGGCATTCTCGGCGGCTGGGCCACCGTGGGAGCCGCAAACTGGGCCACCAATAATGGCACTAATATTGTAGCCTACACCGCCTACACCAACGATGCATGGGCTGCGGGCAACAACACCACTGTCACGACGACAGGCACGGTCGCGGACAATTCCACCACCCACAGTCTGCGCTTCAACGCCGCCGCCGCCAACACCGTTACCTTGGGCGGGACCAACACGATCACCTCGGGCGGCATTCTCGTCAGCTCCGCAGTGGGCAATAACCTCAGCACCATCACCGGAGGAACGCTCATAGGATCCAGTGGTGGCGATCTGGTGATCAACCAGTACAACACCAGCAACAGCCTGACGATCGCCTCGAACATCGCCGACAACGCCACGGCCACCGCGCTCACCAAATCCGGTGGCGGCAATCTCAACCTGACCGGCACCCTGGGTCATACCGGTGGCACGTTTGTGAATGCGGGCACGCTCACCCTGACGGCGGGTTCCACCGATCCGCTGCTCAATACCGGAGCGATCACGGTGGCCGGCGGCACGTTGAACTTCGGAGCAGGCACGAACCAGGCAACCAGCGGAGCCGTCGTGCTTTCCAGCGGCACGATCTCGAACGGCACGCTTACCAAGTCCGGAGCGAACTTCGATATGCGGAATGGCACAATCTCCACGAAGCTGGCAGGTGGCGTGGGCATTGACAAGACCACTGCCGGCACGCTGTCGTTCACGAACACGGTCTCCAACACCTTCACCGGCGACACGACGATCACCGAGGGCCGTATCGTTGGCCCTGCGGCCGGTGTCATCGCGATCAGCGGCAATCTGATTGTGGGTTCGGCCGATGGCGGCGGCTCGGGCGCGTCCTACAACAACAATGGCAGCAACGTGAACTTCAACCGCGCCAAAAACGTCACGGTTTATAGAAACGGCTCGGTGGATTTTGGCGCCGGAGCACAGAACCTTGATGCCACCGTATCGATCCTGGGGGGCTACCTTTACGGGGGGCAGATCTATCAAAACACCACGATCAACATGACCGGCGGCACCTTTGCCGGCAATGCCTATGGCACGTCCAACACCTTCACCACCAGTGCCAGCGCTGACACTGCGACCGTGAGCGCATTTCTTGCGAATGGCGCGACCAAGAATTTCACGGTCGCCGATGGTGCCGCGGCTACGGACTTGTTGTTGAGTGGCGGGCTGGCCACCAACTCGGCCTCAATCGTCAAAGGCGGCGCGGGAAAGATGGTGATTACATCGGTTGGCAATGCCAACACGGGATCGACGACCATCAACGGCGGTATTTTAAGCGTCGCGAAGCTTGCCGATGGTGCCGCCTCCAGTTCAATCGGGGCCTCTGCCGCCACGGCTGCCAACCTCAAGCTCGGCAACGGCACAACATTGCAATACACCGGCAGCGGTCACAGCACGAACCGTTTGTTCACGATCAACGGCACAGCCGCCGGCCACAGCGCCACCCTGGAAGCCTCCGGCACCGGCGCGGTGAACTTCACCGGCACCGGCAGTCTGGCCTACGGCACGGGCAGCCAGACCCGCACGCTGATCCTGGCTGGATCTTCCACGGCGGACAACACCCTGGCCGCTATCATCGGCAACAACGGCACCGGCGGCGCGGTTTCGGTGACCAAAAATGATGAAGGAACATGGATCCTCAGTGGCACCAACAGCTACACCGGAGATACGACGATCAATAACGGCAGGCTATTGGTCAACGGCACTCTCGCCAACACCACCACCAACGTCTCCACAGGTGCCACATTGGGCGGCACCGGCACCATTGCCGGCGCGGTCAACGTGACGGGCGTCTTGGCACCGGGCGCATCCGTCCAGACCCTCTCATCAGGCGCGCTGACCTTCAATTCCGGTTCGACCTTCGACTACGAAGTTGACTCCAGCGTCGGGTTGGGTGTTGCGGCGGATCTCCAGAAGGTCAGCGGAAACCTGAGTTTTGACGGCTTGGTGACACTCGCCTTGGGTGACCTCGCCCTCACGGACACCGCGTTCGACCCGGACACCACATTTTCCCTGATCAATTACACCGGCACCTGGAACAATGGGCTCTTCACTTTCGGCGGCAACGAACTCAGCAACTTCGAGAAATTCACCGCCGGCCTTAACATCTGGCAAATCGTTTACGATGCGGACGAAGGTGGGTCCAACTTCTCCGAAGAATTCGCCGGAGGGACGGACCGCTTCGTCAACATCACGGTCGTGCCGGAACCCGCCGCCGCCCTGCTCGGGGGGCTCGGCGTCCTTATCCTTTTGCGTCGCCGCCGCTGGTTGGAGGACCAGCGGCCTCTTTCTAAATCAACCCAAAACTGTCTCAATATGAACCCCAAAAAAAACATCGTGAGTTACCCGCGGGGAGCAAATAAAACCATCGCCGCCGCTCTCTCTTCATTGCGTCCATGTCGCGCTCCTTTCTCCATTGTTCTAACGTTTTGTTCATCCGCTTTCCTTGGATGTTTTTCGGAATCTCATGGCCAGGGAAACAGCCCGCCTTCCGCACCGGGGCACGTTCGCAACGTCGCGGTGGGTGCCGGCGGCTATGTCACCGGGATTTTCTCCGACCCCAATGAAAAGGGCTTGTTTTATATCCGAACGGACATGGGCGGCGCGTATCGATGGGACTCCATTCATTCTCGCTGGATTCCGATCCTTGAAAAACAAAACGCCAGCGATTTCGGAATCGACAGCATCGCCGTGGATCCGAGCCATGCGCGCACGGTCTATATTCAGACGGGGAAATATCTATACGATAAGGC
>JBEDKU010000762.1:0-2710 GCA_041172045.1 Verrucomicrobiota bacterium
CTACCGCACGGCCCGCAAGTCCCGCATCATCGACGCCCTGATCAAAGCCGCGGAAAACGGCAAACATGTCACCGCACTCGTCGAGCTCAAAGCCCGCTTCGACGAAGCCCGCAATCTCGACCGTGCCGACGAACTGCAACAGGCCGGCGCCCAGATCGTCTATGGCGTCAAAGGCCTCAAGACCCACGCCAAAATCTGCCTGATTGTCCGCCGCGAGTCCGGCCACCTCCGCCGCTACGTCCACCTCGGCACCGGCAACTACAACGAGACCACCGCCAAGCTCTACACCGACCTCTCCTACCTCACCTGCAAGCCGGAATACGGAAACGACGCGTCGTTGTTCTTCAACGCCGTCACCGGCCGCTCCAAGTTGCTGCGTTTCCAACGCCTCGTCCCCGCCCCCACCGCCATGAAGCCGGCGCTACTCGACCTCATCGCCGGCGAAGCCGAACGCGCGAAACAAGGCCTAACTGCCCGCATCATCGGCAAGGTGAACTCCCTGCAGGATCCGGACATCATCAACGCCCTCTACAAAGCCTCGCAGGCCGGCGTCGAGATCCGCCTCAACATCCGCGGCATCTGCTGCCTCAAGCCCGGCGACCCGAAATACTCGAAAAACATCGAGGTCATCTCCGTCATCGACCGCTTCCTCGAACACGCCCGCCTGTTCTATTTCCACCAGGGCGGCAGCTCCGAGGTTTACATCGCCTCGGCGGACTGGATGACCCGCAATCTGGAAAAGCGAGTCGAGCTGATGGTCCCCATCGAGGAGCCCGCGCTCAAGCGGCGGCTCGTCCGCATCCTCGAAGCGTATTTCCAGGACAACACCCAGGCTTCCCGCCTGCTGCCGGACGGCACCTCCCAGCGCATCGTCCGCGAGAAAGGTAAAAAAGCGTTCCGCGTGCAGGACCAGTTCTATCAACAAGCGCGCAAGGCCGCCAAGGCCCGCGAGCACGAGCGCTCCATGACCTTCGAGCCGCACATCCCGGCGGAGTAAGGGGAGAAGTTGAGAGATGAGCCGGGGGGGGCTGATTTCAACGAGGCTTACTCCGATTGTGTTAAAGACCCAACCGCCGGGTGCGGTGATGCTTCAACGCAATCCGTTACGTTGATGAAAAACCCCACAAACCGCCACCGATCCTTTCTCGCTGCCACCCTGTTCGCCGCGTGTGCGGCACAGTTGTTATTTCCTGCACGGGTCAATGGTGAACCGTCCCCCGCCTCCATCCAGACCGACCACGTTCCCCGTGCCACCCAGTTTGGCGAAGGACCCGCCCCCGCCGGGGCACCGAACAAGGGCCGCTACACGCCACCGCGACCCGCAGATCCCAGCTTGCCCACGCTCTGGCTCATCGGCGACTCCACCGTGCGGAATGGAACCACCGGCGACAACGGCCCGAACGGCCAGTGGGGGTGGGGCGCGCCGATCACCGCGTATTTCGACCTGAAAAAAATCAACGTCGTCAACCGCGCGTTCGGCGGCACGAGCAGCCGCACGTTTTATAACGGCTTCTTTTGGAAAGACCTGAAGCCACGAATCAAAAAAGGTGACTTCCTGATCCTCCAATTCGGAGCGAACGACAACGGCGGAGCGAAGGGCAAAGGCGGACTCGGCGGCATCGGCGACGAAACCCAGATGAACGGCGAAGAAACGGTCCACAGCTTCGGCTGGTATCTGAAACAATTCGTCGCCGAGACCCGCGCTCAGGGCGGCACGCCGATCATCTGCTCGCTCACCCCGCGCAAGGGCTGGAGCGCCGATGGAAAACATTTCAATCGCGACACCGCCAAACACGCCGCCTGGGCAGAACAAGTCGCGAAGGCCACCAACACCCATTTCATCCCGCTCTACGACCTCATCGCTTTAAATTACGAAGCACTCGGCCGGGAAAAGGTGGAGACGCTTTATGTCCCTTCGCCCAAGGAAAACCTGCACACCGGCTGGGACGGGGCCCTCGTCAACGCCGGGTGCGTCGTCTCCGGCTTTAAAGCCCTGCCTGCCGATCCGCTGAAAAAATTCCTCTCACCCCGCGCCGACACGCTCCCTCCAGCCATCAGCAGCCACAAGGACGGTAACTAAGAACGCGCGGAAATGCCCGCCCGATCCACTCTTCGACATCATGATACCCGTTTGGGGTAGAAAGCTCGTGTCAGTTCGGCGGGTAATCGGGACCAGGCAATTCCACCACGCACATCTGTTGAACAACCAAGACCACCCGCGGCGACTCCTGAAACAATGGGTTTCACCCAACCGCCGTCCCGACATCATTCTCTCCGCGGCCTTTTCCGCTGTTTGGATTGGAGCTCTCGTTTCCGGACACGCTTTCGGTGCCGTTGATCTTGTCGAATCCGCGTCCACAGCAGGATTTCCACTCGTCACCCATGGTCTCGCCGCCGCCATCGTCCTCCCGCCCGACGCGCCCGAGGTGGTAAAAATCGCCGCGCGCGACCTCGCCGCCGATATCGCGGCGGTCACCGGCAGCGCACCCGAAGTCCTGACCACCGCCCCGGCCGACAAGAGCCGCCCGCGCGTCGAGCTGGTCCTCGCCCCCGAACTATCAGGCAAATGGGAGGCCTTCCGCCTTTCCGCGCAGCCCGGCGTACTCACCATCAGCGGCTCCGACCGCCGCGGCCTCGCTTACGGCATTTACGAAATTTCCCGCCGCATCGGGGTCTCGCCATGGACCTGGTGGGCAGACGTCCCCTTCCC
>JBEDKU010000763.1:0-2986 GCA_041172045.1 Verrucomicrobiota bacterium
GACTACCAGCTCATTTTCTCCATCGGCGATTATTTCCGCGCCCACGGGATCCCTTCTCCATTCCTCAACGAAATTCCCATCCACTTCTCCATCGAGCCCGGCCGCGATTACCACGTCCCCCTCGCCTGCTCGCCCTACGCCTACTCCACCTACCGCGGCAGCTGAAATGCAATCCCCCTTGGACACCGCCATCGCCCGCATCGACGAGTTGGGGCTCATCTCCGACTCCCCGGACCACCTCGTCCGCACCTTCCTGTCCCCGGCCAACAATCAAGCCGCCGCGAGAATCCTCGAATGGATGACCGCCCTCGACATGGAAACCGCCCAAGCCCCCGACGGCACCGTCCGCGGCATTCTCGCCGGTGAAAATCCCCAGGCCACGCCACTCTTGCTAGGCTCGCATTACGACACCGTCATCGACGCCGGGAAATACGACGGAGCCCTCGGCATCATCGCCGCGCTCGCAGCTCTCGAAATCCTCTGGGAGGAACGAAACAAACTTCCCTACCCCGTCCACCTGCTCGCCTTTTCCGACGAAGAAGGCATCCGCTTCCAAACCACTTATCTCGGCAGCCGCAGCATCACCGCCCCGCTCGACGCGGAAACCCTCGCGGCGACAGACGCCTCCGGCATCACCGTCCAACAAGCCATCACCAACGAAAGCCCCACGCCAAACGCCGCTGCCATCCGCTACGCCCCCGGCGAATGCCGCGGCTACGTCGAGCTCCACATCGAGCAAGGCCGCGTGCTCGAAGAAGCGGACGAACCCGCCTGCGTCGTCAGCTCCATCGCCGGCCAGTCCCGGCTCACCGTCACCCTCACCGGCCGTGCCGACCACGCGGGCACCACTCCCATGCCCCTGCGCCGCGACGCACTCACCGGCGCCGCCGCCTGCATCCTCGCTGCGGAAGCCCTCGCCCAATCCTGCCCGCCGCTCGTCATCACCGTCGGAAAAATCCACGTCCACCCCGGGGCCTCCAATTCCATCCCCCAGAGCGCCACCTTCACCATCGACCTCCGCCACCCCGACGACGCTGCCCGCCGCGCCTTTCTCGAAACCCTTCACGCTTCTTTCCGCCAAATCGCCGCCGACCGCCATCTCCACCTCCACTGGCAACCCATCCAGGACAACAACGCCACTCCCTGCGATCGGTCACTCACCGCCAGCCTCCTCGCCTCTCTAGCCGACATCACCGGCTCCAGCCTTACTCTCCCCAGCGGTGCCGGCCACGACGGTGTTGTCATTTCGAAAATCTGCCCCATCGCCATGCTCTTCATCCGTTGTCGCGACGGGCTTAGCCACCACCCGGACGAATTCGCCACCACCGCCGACATCGCCACCGGCATCCAAATCCTCACCCATTTCCTCAAATCCCAACCCGCATGAGCGACCACGATCTCCTCGTCCACGGCACCAACGGCTCACTCGCCATTTCCGATGGATTCATCACCGCCGCCGGCCCTTCTCTATCCGGCACCGCCCGCGAGGAAATCAATTTTCGCGACGCCCTCATCCTCCCCGGCTGGATCGACGCCCACGTCCATTTCAACGAGCCCGGCCGCGCCGATTGGGAAGGCTTCGCCACCGGCTCACGCGCCCTCGCCGCCGGTGGTGGCACCACGTTTTTCGACATGCCGCTGAACTCCAGCCCGCCCGTCATCAACCGCGCCGCCTTCGAAGAAAAGCGCCGCATCGGCGAAAACATCTCCTGCCTCGACTTCGCGCTCTGGGGAGGACTCACGCCCGATTCGCTCGACCACCTCGAAGCCATGGCCGACGCCGGAGCCATCGGTTTCAAAGCTTTCATGTGCCCGTCCGGCATCGATGAATTCCAATCCGCCACCCCGTCCACCCTCCGCCAAGGCATGGAAATCGCCGCGGGTCTCGACCTCCCCGTCGCCGTCCACGCCGAGGATCCGGAGGTCATCCACCTCCACCAGTTAGCGCATCCGGCCACCGCCACCGACATGCGCGCCTGGCTCGATTCCCGCCCCATCGAGGCGGAACTCTCCGCCATCCGCATCGCCCTCGATCTCGCTGGAGAGACAGGCTGCCAGCTCCACATCGTCCACGTCACCTGCCCGGAGGGCATCGAGCTCGTCACCGCCGCGAAACAACTAGGTGTCCGCGTCACCGTCGAGACCTGCCCGCACTACCTCCTGCTAGACGACAACACGGCCATCGCCATCGGCCCCGCCGCCAAGTGTGCGCCACCTCTTCGTTCCGCTCCCACCGTCACAGCCCTCTGGCAGCAGCTCCTCGCAGGAAATATCGACACCATCGGCTCCGACCATTCCCCCTCCCCGCCCGATCTCAAACAAGGCACCGACATCTTCGCCATGTGGGGTGGCATCGCCGGCATCCAGCACGCGCTGCCACTCCTGCTCAGCCGAAACCTCAACCACCTCCCCAAGCTCTCCACCAACGTCGCCGCCACCTTCCGCCTTCCCGAAAAAGTCTCCCTCACCCCCGGCCACCACGCCGACTTCATCGTCCTCACGGAAAACCCATTCACCATCACCCGCGAACAACTCCTCACCCGCCATGCCATTTCCCCTTACCTCGGCCTGACCGCCAGCCACACCATCGCCGCCACCTACCTCCGCGGCCAGAAAGTCACGCCGGAAAGTCATGGAAAATTCCTCGCCCCTCAAAGAAGTTGAAAATGGATGCCATCGGGGCAGGTCTATCGTCTTGCCGGCACATCTCATCCGTGCGATAGAACCTTAGCCATGTCCACCGTCATGCCTCATCCTTCGACCCTCAGACCCGATCTCATCCACCGCATCGAAGCGATGTCCGAGGATGAACTCCAACTGGTCCACGAAGTACTCCTCCATGCGGAAAAAGACCGGCTTTGGCGGGAAATTTCCGCCGACGCGGATGAAGAAAAGAACAGCGGAAAATGGGATCGGCTTCCGGAAATCATCGCTGAGGTCCGAAGCCAACTGCGGCGGGCATGATCATTTGCCTGGACACCAATGT
>JBEDKU010000764.1:0-6205 GCA_041172045.1 Verrucomicrobiota bacterium
TTCTTGGCGATGGCGGCGAGCAGCTGGTCCACTTTGGCGGGTTCCATTTCCTCCTCCATGGATTCGCGGTCTCCGGCCAGCATGGCGGAGACCTTGGTGCCGAGGATTTTGAATCCTGCGAATTTCCCGCCGGGTGACACGACTTCGACCGGCTCGACCATTTCGCCGAGCAAATTGACGTTTTCGACCATCGCGGCGACCTGCTGCGCCGCGGCGGGCTGGTCCGCCTCACGGGTCCGGAAGGCGAGATAAACCGGCGGCATGCTGGTTTTTTCGATCAGCGCGATGCCCGACTCCGGATCCTCGAGAAGATCCTTGGCGAGTTCCGGGCCGTAGCCGTTGGAGAACGATTCCGTGAGCCCAGCGACATCGCCGGACTTCATCGCCGCGAGGAAGGCCTTGGTGGCGGAGCGGATTTGAAAATAGCCCATGCGGCGGTTCAGCGTGAGCAGATTGCCGGTCTGGATGGAGGTGGATTTGCCCAGCGCGAGGGTGAATTCGGTGCCGAAGAGCCCGGCCGGACCACCTTCGGGCTCGGCGGCGTCCGCAGGTGCGGCCGGCTCGTCCAGTTCCTCGTCATCCACAGGTGCCATTCCGATTCCGGCGCCCAATTGGTTCTGCACGAGCTTCCAAAGCTTCGACGCCTTCACCCGGTCCACGGTTTTCGTGCCGTTGTGAAAGGCGAGCACGACCTCCGTGTCCTGTGGCAGATGTTTCACGAAACCGAGCTTGGCGGCGCGCTCTTCCGCGCTCAGGCCGGGGATTTTCACTTCCGGCGCCGGTGTGGCGGGCGCTTGCGGCGGAGTCTCGGCGACCGCCGGTGGCGACGCAGGCGTCTTGACCTCTTCCTTCTTCTTACAGGCCCCCAGAGCCAGCGCCACAGCGGGGATCAACAGCCAATTCGCTCGGTTTTTCATGGATACGGCCAGTTAGCGCGAGCGGGCGGATTCCAGCAAGCAGATAGCTGGAAAAGATGCGTTCACCGCCATCCGGGAAAATTCTCATCATATCGAAGGTTGCGGGAAGCCGCCGCCTGTGGAAATTAAGGCCAGCCCGACCACCTACCATGGCAGCCACCACCACCCCGCCACACAGCAGCGCACTTTTCCCCTTCGAGCTCGTACGTCCGGAACTCGAACGCGTGGAAGTCTCCATCCGCGAACAAGTCCGCGCTTTCGATCCCGCCGTCGAGCCTTACGTCGCCTACATTTGCAACACCTCCGGCAAGCGCATCCGCCCGGCCCTCGCCATCCTCGTCGGCGGCGCGGCCGGCGGCGTCACCGACGACCATCTGAAAATCGGCGTCATCCTCGAGCTCATCCACATGGCCACGCTCGTGCACGACGACATCATGGACGGCGCGAACACCCGCCGGATGGTCCCCACCGCCAACGCGAAATGGGGCAACGCGCTTTCCGTGCTGCTCGGCGACGTGCTGTTCTCCCACGCGCTCACCCTTGCCACCGATTTCAACAGCATCGACATCTGCCGCAAGGTCGGCAACGCCGCGCGCGAAGTCTGCCAGGGGGAAATCATCCAGACCCAGCGCCGCTTCGACCTCACGTTCACCAAGGCCGAGTATTTCCGCGTCATCGAGATGAAGACCGGCGCGCTCTTCGCCGCCGCCACCGGATTGTCCGCGAATCTATCCGGCCTCGACGCCGACGCCGAAGCGCGGCTCTACAGCTACGGCATGAAACTCGGCACCGCCTATCAAATTTACGACGACTGCCTGGACCTCGTCGGCTCCGAGGAAATCGTCGGCAAGACGCTCCGCACCGACCTGCTCAAGGGCAAGCTCACCCTGCCCATCCTCAACCTGTTGGAAACCGCCTCCGAGGCCCAGCGCATGAAGCTGAACAAGCGCATCCTCGATCAGGAACCGCTCGATCTCCCCATCCTGCTAGGCATCGCCGAATACGAGGGAGCCATCGAGAGCGCCGTGGACACCGCCATGGATCTGCTCGCGGAATGCCGCGAGGATCTGGCTCCGCTCGGCAAGTCCATCCACTCGGACGCGCTCACCCAGATTACCTGGTTCCTTGCCGGGCTGTTGGAAAAGTGCCGCCGCTAGCAGATCTCAGCCGAACGCCTTGAGGAAACCCACCTCGATTGCCAGCGGCTCGAAGGCGTTCGTTTCCAAAGTCCGGCGCAGCGAGTCCAGCGCTTCCATGCGTTTCAGCAAACGGCTTTCCGTTTCCGCCTCGGCGATGTGACGCAGGGACGGCGCGGACTCCGGGAAATCGAGGCCGCCGCCATTCACCTTCATCCGTAGCAGGTCGGCCATCCAGGCCATCAGCACGTCGAAAAGCCGGTTGCGCGCGTCCAGGTATTCCGCCTCAGCCGCGGCTTTGTGGAAATCCTCGCGCTCCTTGAGCCATCGGCCGTCCGTCGTGTCGCGATAGGCGGCGACCTCCTCCTTCTCCGCCGCCTTCGCCGTGGCTTCCGCCTCCTCCTTGAACTCCGCGAGAAATGAAGCGAACGCCGCTTTCAAATGCAGCGCCGCGATGGGCGTGCCGAATCCACGGGCCGCCGCCGCATTGAGCGCGCCGACCAGTTCCGCCCCGCCCTCCGCAAGCAGGGCGCGGCCACCGAGCAGCGGCAGGCGCACGCAGCGGGATAAAATCGTAGGCAGCAGCCGCTGTGGATTCGCCGTGAGCAGCAGCAGCAGCGTGTTCTGCGGCGGTTCTTCGAGGGTTTTTAAAAACGCGTTCGCCGCCTGGTCGTTCATACGGTCCACCTCGGTGATCACGCCGACCTTGCAAGCCCCGCCGGGCGCGGCGAGGTGGAGCGTTTGTTCCAAATCACGGATCTCATCCACCCCGATGCGCCGGGATTTCATCCGTGGCCGGATGATCCGGATCCAGCCGCTCTCCAGCTCGTCCAGCGGCGGCGTCTCCACCACGATCGGCTCGCCGAACAAATCAAAGCCGCCGGATTTCGCCGCGCCATTCACCAGTTGGATCATGCGGGCGGCCAGGTTTTCCTTGCCGCTGCCGTGCGCCCCGCTGATGAGAAACGCGTGCGCCAGCCGCCCGCGCTCGTGTGCGGAGGAAATCAATTCAAATGCCCGGTCTGCCAAATACGCCATGCGGGGGCATCGTCTCCCGAACCTCACCCGAGGCAATCCGAAAACCGGAACTCCGACGAATTTGGCGTCGCTCGTTGATCAACGCGGCGGAAGCGGCCCCACCTGTCCCCAACAGTCGAAGCTGGTGATTCATTCCAATTTCATCTCGATGGGATTGAGTTCCTAGGCGTGGGCCTCCTCCATTTTCAGCCACCCAACGACCCGTTTGACATTCAAAACGCATCCATTATGGTTCCGTTCATGAATGGAACTACCATTACGCTGAAAAATGTTCCTCCCGACCTGCATCGCTCGCTCAAAGAGTTGGCGAAAAAGCACAAGCGCTCGCTGAACCAAGAGGCAATCCACTGTTTGGAGGGGGCGTTGTCATTGTCCGGTGTCGGTCAGCGGAGCTTGAAGTTTCCCCCATCTCCCGTTTCGGCAGGTAAGATCCTGCTCCCGCTGGGTGACCGGGCGGATCGGCAGGATGAATTATACCATTTCGCTAAATTAATGTGACACCGCTGTTTTGTTCGAAGCGTTTACTTGATCGAGCAGCCAGCTTCGACCTACCAAGCGCAACACTGCGGCTGCATCATTCCAATATCGCTGCAGGGCGGGCAAGGTCGCTTCCCTTAATTCCTCAACGGTTTCAAAGACCCGGTTGCCGATCTCATCCTTGATGATGTCCCAGAGCTGTTCGCATGGATTGAGTTCAGGATTGTAGGGCGGGAGGTCAATGATCCTGACCCGCTCCGGCAACCTCGTGTCGCCATCGCGCAGGTGGAACCCCGCCTGGTCGCGGATCACCACGTGGAGCGCTTCGGGTTCGGTTCGGGCCAGATCTTCCAAATAGCGGCGGTCCCATTCCTGATTGACCGCCGGGATCTGGCAGAAGTGCGCCTGACCTCCGATCACGTCAAGCGAACCGTAGAGGTAGTCCCATTCATATTTGATCTGGCGGGTCACCACGGGACGCTTTCCCTTGCGTGCCCAAAGTCGCCGCATCTCGGTGTGCAGTCCGAACCGGGCCTCATCCATCATCCATAACTTCACCTTGCTGCCTTCAGGGATTTTGAGGTTTTCCAGATACCCTGCGAGTTCTTGCCGAAACTTTCCTGCTGCCGCGGGATCCTTCTTGGAGTGGCTGGGGCGCGGCACCAACAGGACTCCTCCGGCTTTTTTTAACCAACGCCAGACGGTTTTGTAGGGGCGCGTAATGCCGTGCGTTTCTTCAAGCCACCGCTGGGCCTGGACTCCGGTGACGAATTCGCCGGCGTCGAGCTTCGCCTTGAGTTCATCGAGGATTGCCGGGGCGACGTCTCGCGGGGATCCTTCTTTAGGACCGGGCTTGTCACGCATGAGCAGGGCTTCAAGACCTCCTTCCCGCACGGCCGCCAACCAGCGGAACAAATGACCGCGGGCAATGCCACAAAGATCGGCGATCTCTGCAGAAGTGTGCTCTCCCCGGGCGGCAAGTTTGATGGCCAGGAGCCGGTTCTTGCGCCAACCGTCTTTTTCAGCGGCGTGTTTCTCATCAATGATGGCGGCCACATCGGGCCTGCCAAGTCGAAGTGTGGTTCTTGCCATGAACCGGGCTATCAGATCACCAACGCGATGTCACTTTATTTATGCGATGTGGTATTACTCGAGCGCGATTCATGATCGGTCTCGATACGAGCATTTTGGTCGCTCATGCCATTGTGGAGCATCCGCAACATGAAGCATGCCGCGAATGGCTGGATGAAGCGCTGGAAAGAAATCAAACCTTTGCGGTTACCTCAGGGATTCTAGCGGAGTTCATTCATATCGTGACTGACGCCAGGCGTTTCGAAACTCCGCTCGTGATTTCAGAGGCAACGGAACGGGCCGCATTTTGGTCCGAGGCACAGGAGGTCACGCTCCTATCCGCAGACGATCACGCCAATGCACTGTGGTTGCAATGGCTGGCGGATTTCCGATTGGGTCGAAAGCGCCTGCTGGATACTCTGATCGCCGCGACGTGGCATGTAGCCGGAGTTCGGGAAATTTGGACGTTGAATCCCCGCGACTTCACGGTTTTTGAGATTTTTCAGATCCGATGTCTTGGAATGGAAAATCCCGGGGCTTGAGAGCATGGGAACTTTTTCACTCGCTCCTACCACTTTAGCCGAAAACAGCGGTGAGAACCTCGCTTTTGAATTTCGTCAGTTGAATCGTCGCAGCGTGTTTGAGGCCTCTCTATCAACCCACCGCCGCGCGTCCCGCCGCCTCGCCGGTGACGAAGCAGGTGCCCATCACCCGGATCGACGCCTGCGCGTCGTGGTCGGTGGAAATGCAGCGGCCCGCGACGAACAAGCCGTCGATGCCCGCGGGCTTCAGGCAGCGCAGCGGGATGCCCGTCGGGCGGTTCCCCTCGGGAAAACGCAGCTTCGGCCCGCGCGGGGTTTCGCGAAACTCCATCGGCCAGGTGGCGAGGCCGATCTCGTCCTCGAAGCGGCTCCCAGCTAACAAATCATCGCCGGTGAGCACGGCTTCGCCGACCCAGCGGCGGCTCTCCCGCACGCCCGCACGCACCGGCCAGTGGCTGATGTAGGCGGATTTCCAAAACGTCGATTTACCGGTCAGCCAGGCGATGGTTTTCGAGGCGGTGGCGCGGCCGAGAATTTCCAGTCCGGTCAGGCACGCGGCGTCCAGCGGATCATAGTCCGCCGATGTCTCGCCGCCCGCCAAATCCAGCGTGCCGAAAATTTCACCCGGTCTTCCCGTGCATCGAAAGGCGAGCCCCAACGCATCCGCCGGAAGGACTCCCGCGCGGATTCCTTCGACGATGAGTCCCGCCGTCTGAAGGCGGGCGTCGTCATCCATCGGCACCGCGTTGTGAACTCCGAAAACATAAGCCGGCCGCTGCAGGCGCGGTGCTCCAACCATCGCCGAAGCCACCCCTAACAAATCCGCCGCGACCGCGTCCCCGGAAGCATCCACCAGCGATCGGGCCGATACGAATCCCCTGTCTCCCGTCACCTGGATTTTCCAATCCTCCTCCCGGGCAATCCCGGTCACCTGCGTGTGCAGCCTGAGTTCGAGAAGCGGCTCCGCGGAAACCAACTCATCCGCGATCCGCACGAACTCGACCGGGTGCTGCGGCAGCACGTC
>JBEDKU010000765.1:0-3452 GCA_041172045.1 Verrucomicrobiota bacterium
CCGTGCGCGCGAGCGTCAGAGTGAAAGTATGCGTCAAATTGTCGTTGATGCCACCAAAGTTGAAATCCGATGTCAAGTTCACCGCCCCGGTGCTTGTTGTTGACATGAAACTATTGCCCCCCGTGGGCTGATAATACATGAAGGCATCACCATTGTTGGAGGGGCCCGTGGAGATGCCGCTCCAGTAACCGTAGTTATCGGCATTGGATGCCAAACTCGTCGCATTGCCTACCGTGTCGTCCGCCGTCAACGTTGTTCCAGCGGAGTTGAACAGCCCCATGCGGAATTGACGATCCAGGGTCGTGAGCGAGTCCGTGAATCTTAGGTCAAAAGTCGCCGTGATCGAATCCCCGACCGCTAGGGAAGCCGCGGAAAACGTCGTCTGCATCGTCCGGCTGATCGCTCCTCCCGGTGCGACATTCATGCCGCCGCCCGGAAAGGTGATGGTATTCGTGCCAACAGAATACCAGTTGCCGCCGTTGGGTGAACTGGTGCGGTTCCCGTCGCTGAAATCATCAATCAGCAGTGTGGTGGCGAATGCGGATTGCATGCACAGGGCATGGAGGCAAAGGAGGGTTCTTGAAAACGATTTCATGATGATCTCAGGGTCTTTTGTGGATTTTCTGGAGGGTGCGCAGCGGCAATCGAAAGGAATTTGAAGTGGAATTTTAAATCTCGATAGTCGGCAATTCTACCCACACGGCCGGCTACCATGGCCCGATGATTCCGTGGCCGGCGGTCGTCGTGCGAGAGGGGACTACGGCTTGGGGTTTGGCATGATGACCACCGCGGACGTCGTGGCAGGATCGATGTGAATGTGCTCGTGGTTGGAGAGATCTCCCTTGCCATTCGTGTTCGCCTGAAGGCTGACGTGATCGGAAAACGCGACGAAGATGCTGCCCGGGAATTTGGTGGGGCCGGGATCAGTGTTGGAGTTCACAATCCGGTTGTCGCGCACCACCACGCCGCTGGCCGACAGGATCCCGATAGCCGCCCAGGGAGTGTCCTCGATCCGGTTGTTTTCGATCAGGATGTTGCGCAGGACCGGATAGGCCGCGGGCGCGAATCCCTGCTTCTCATTGGGGTCGTAGCCTGCCGCGACGAATAGCGCGGCGGGATCCATCTGTGCCGTATTACAGGCTTGGAACAGATTGTTCCGCACGATGACGTTTTCGGGAAACGTCCCCATGAACCAGCGCTTCCAACGCGAGACCATCCGCACCACCAATCCGGCGTATCCGGAACTTGTCACCTTGTTGTTTTCAATAAGGCCGTTAGGCAGTGAGACGGTGATGCCGTGACACATGCCGTTTTCAAAGGTGTTTCCCCGGATGATGTATTGTCCCTTGCCGAAAGCCCGGTTGACCAGAAAGCCATCCGCCGGCACGGAGTCCGGCAACGGGTCCTTGAACGTGATGGCACAACGGTTCGAGGCGGGCTGTCCGGGATGGTGGTTTTTCTGCCACTTGAAGCCCACGATTTCAGACGACCAGTCGGCGGGTGAGAAATCGGCTTTCCGCATTTCCATGCGATCGCCGATCCTGACAACACCCCCGGCGGCATAGAACTGGAGGCGATCCGCGATCAGGGTGTGTCTGGATTCCGTGGCGATCAGTCCGCCTCCCAGATAGTAATCACTGTAGTGCAAGCCGTCGTCGTGGTTGAACCGCACCACGTTGTCTTCAAGAATGAAATAACCGAACGAGTTATGGATTTCAAACGCGGCGTGGACCGACTTGCTGCGGCCGGATCCCGGGCGCGGTTCGATGCGGCATCCGCTGATCCTCAGGTATTCATTCAGATTGGCGTTCAACCCCACATAGGGCGCGCCGTGAATGTTCACCTTGTCGAACACGGCGTGACGGCATCCCTCAACATCGATCGCGTTGGCCATATAATTGGTGCCGAACCGCAGATTCGACTGCTGGCCGACTTTCGCCACGCCGATGGAGGATTTCTTCGCAAGTTTCAACCGGATCACGTTCCCGGTGGTTTTCACAATCGTGTTTTCCGGTAATGCGAAGCCCTGCGGCGAGCGGTTGCCGATGGTGGAATCCCATTCACGCCCGCCGATGATGGCTTGGGCGGATGGCATTTCCCGACCATGGACTTCGTAATCGATCTCATTTCCAGCGGGATTGACCCCGATAATCGTGCCGATCGCCGAGAGGGGGTTGTTCTTCCAGTCCCACTCCAGGGTGACATTCGTCATGCGGAATCGCTCGCAGTTGAGGATGCTGAGGTATTGCCCGCTGCGGCCGACCTTGTGGTCGGTAAACACCAGTTCGGAGCCCTGTCCATCGAACGTGAAATCCTTCAGATCATGGAACTCAAGCTGGCTGGCAGCCTCCTTGCTGAGGAAATAGGTGCCGTGGGGCACCATCACGCCCGCAGCCTTGGTGTCCCGTGCGGCGTTGATGGCATTCTGGAAACCGCGGACATTCGCTTCCGGCGAACCTTCCGGAGTAGCTCCGTAGTCGGCGACCGAGAGCAAGAGGCTTTCGCGCTCGCGCGGCAGTTCGACACGGAATGCCACCGGCCCGGATATCCCGGGCGGGGAGGGCTCCCCGATTCCATCAGATTTCCCGCAGCCGGGACATGCGGCAAGCAGGCACGCAACCATCACGTGGATCTTGAGCCGGGCCAGTTTGTTCATCGTCCGGTTGATCATCGTGGATTGTCAGAAAGATCCAGCTGCCCGACATGCAGATCGTAGAAGAGCGCGTTTCGAAAATTGCCATGAACCGGCGCTTCCGGGAGAGCGGGGTCATAGCTGATCGATCCGCGGTCAGCATCTTTCAGCATCCAGGTGCTTGAGTCTGAAAGGGTCTTGCCATCGATCTTCGAGCTCACATTGGTGAGCGTGCCGATGTTTCCGGGCGGTTTCGTGTTCGCACTGGATGCATAGCCCCAGGGCAGGGCCGTGGCCTGCGAGGGGCTCTGGTAGACCCCGTTCACATAGACAAACTGGTTGAGGAGATAACTTGCCGAGGTTTCGGATTTCACCTCCTTGCTCCAGACTGGACAGGCAAACGGACTTGTTTGACCCCGGGTCCAATCGGGGCGGGTTCCCAGATAGGGCGCGAGATACACGACCAGTTTCCCCCCGGCCCAGCGGATGTCCGCGGCCTGGCTTTTGGAGTAGACCGGGGACTGTTGGCTGAGAAGCGGGCCGGGAAGGATGCCTCCGTGATCGCTTGCGTAGAGCGTTACTCCCACCCCGATCTCCTTGAGATTGGAAACGCACTGGATCGCTCCAGCCTTGCGGACAAAATGCCGGGTCAACGGGAACAACAAACCGGCGAGAACCGCGATGATCCCGATGACAACGAGCAATTCCGTGAGGGTGAATCCGTCCCGCCATGTCAGGGGTTTAGTGCGGGTAGGGCGATGGTCCCTCTTCCGGGAGTGGGAAACGCGAACGGCAAAGGGTTTCATGGTTTGTAATTAGT
>JBEDKU010000766.1:0-3303 GCA_041172045.1 Verrucomicrobiota bacterium
TCCCACTTCCATTGCTTCAGGCTGCCGCAGAAGGCCAGTGGATGCCGGATCATCACCACGACATCGAGATCAAACTCCCGGGCGAGAAAATCGGCCGATAGAAGAGCGATCGGATCCTTGACGAGGGGAATCCGTCCGGAGAGGCGGTTGCGCGTGTTGCGCAGCGATTGCCGAGCGCATGTCGCGAGGTGGGTGAGCCCGCCTTCGTTGCCGCGGGGCGGCAGCGGGTGCCGGAACGTCACGGTCTTGCGAAAGGCGGCGCGAAATTCGTCCAGATTTTCGAGCCCCTCCGCATCGGTGAACCAGCGCTTGAACTTGAAGTCGATCCCCGCCGACGGGTAGTCGACGTTGAACGGTTCATGGATGTACACGATGTTCTTGGGAAGACTCAGCATCTTCCCCACCCAGGTGGTGCCGGAACGATGAGTGCCGGTAATCAGGATTCCACGTTTCACTGCCGATAAGTTAATGTTAGTGCGAACCAAGGAGACCAAGACAGACGGGGATCAGCGCGGCGGCTGCGTCTTCATGCATCTCCGGGGAGGGATAATAGCCGTCGCGGGCGAGCGGGGTGGATTGCAGGTCCGGACGCGCATCGGAATGCCGGATGCTCACCGGTTCGCCGGTGAAGCGGCTGAAAAGCGTCTGCGGACTGCCGCGGGATGTCACGCATTCGACATAGGCGTCACACTGTGCGCGAAGGCTCTCGACCATCCCACGGTTCACCAGTTGCGGAAACTCTCCGAACATTTCCCCAATGGTGGCGTAGCGCTCCTGGTAATCGGGGGCGCGCTTGCTGATCCACAACAAAACCTTGGGAACCTTGATCCGATCCAGCAGTTCAGCATACTCCTCCAGATAACTGTCGCGGCATTCCCTGACGAGCTGCTTGGCTTTTTGCTGACCGAGGATCGCCATGATCCGCGGGACGAAGCGTTTGGGTTGGAAGGGGCCGATGCTTTGACCTTGCTTCAACACGCTGACGAAGAGTTCCTCCGCCGCCATCTTGTGGCCGTCGGAACGGCGGATGCCAAAGTCGTTGCCCGTGCTTTCGAACAGGGAATTACTTGTCGAGCGGGCGGACATCACCTGGATCACCGCCAGGCTGGATCGATTCACCAGATGGATCAGTTCGGGATCGTTCAGAAAATACGAGGGCCCGGCTCCGCCGAAGCCGAGGTTGACAACGGGCTGGCCGACAGCCTCCTGCAACAGCGCTGGATACGGATTCCGGCATAGGACTCCGAACGTCTGCGCGGCACCCAGGCAAGTCACAAACCGCTGGTCCTGCAATTTCCCCGGGCAGGGTCCTCGCGCCAATCGGGAGCCCGGTGGAACAAGCCCGGATTCGCCCATTTCCCACAACTCGTAGTCAACGACCTCCCAGTCTCTCTTTTCGTATCCCATCGGGTCTGTGTTTAGATAATGATTTGCCCAGTACCCGCCACAAGGAATTCGGCGGATGCGGGGGGATGAGTGAGGTTGGACGGGCGGCGCTCGCGGGGGGCAAAAAGACGGCCGGGACAGATGCTCCCAACCGACACATGGTCGAAAATGAACCTCATTTCCCTCATATCCATGTGCCGGACGATAGATTCTGGAGCCCCTTTGCCAAGGCTTTTTTGCCCACGTGGCTGACGGGGCCGTCCATCAGGGGGAATCTTCCGCAAGTACGGATCAACGCATTTGCGCGGCGCGATCCTTGGTTAGTGGTCTGACAGACGGGTGATTTTCGACATACCCTCATTTGCGTTGAATGAAGTAACACACTCCAGGTTCAAACAAAAAGCCCCGGCTCGCGGGGTGCGGGCCGGGGCTTTGAATTGATGTGCTAGATCGGATTACGCGGTCGCAGCGTCCTCGTCATCCTCGAAGGTTTCCTTCGGCACGACGATCGGCTCCGGCTCCTCGACGGTGAATTCGAACTCCGCCTCGCGGTGGTGATAGAATCCGGTGCCGGCGGGGATGAGGTGACCCATGATGACGTTTTCCTTGAACCCGCTGAGGTAATCGACGCGTCCGAGGGTCGCTGCTTCGGTAAGAACACGGGTGGTGTCCTGGAACGATGCGGCGGAGATGAACGAGTCGGTTTCCAGCGAGGCCTTGGTGATGCCGAGCAGGACTGGCTCGCCTTCGGCAGGCTTGCCGCCGTTGGCGACGATCTCGGCGTTGATGCGCTTGAAGTTCGAGCGATCGACCTGGTCACCCCAGAGGTATTGGTCGGCGTCGCCCGGGTCGGTGATCTTCACCTTGCGGAGCATTTGACGAACGATGACCTCGATGTGCTTGTCGTTGATTTCCACGCCCTGAACCCGATAGACGGATTGGACTTCGTTGACCAAGTGCTCTTGAAGCTCCTGGGCTCCGCAGGCTTCGAGCAAATCTTCCGGCGACACGGGGCCTTCGGTGATTTGGTCGCCGCGTTTGACGATGTCGCCCTCGGTGACGACCACGTGCTTGCCCATCGGGACAAGGTGGTCCACTTGCTCGCCGGTTTCGGCGTGGGTGACGATGACCTTCTTCTTGCCGCGGACGTTGCCGCCGAAGGAGACGGCGCCTTCGATCTTGGCGATGACGCAGGAATCCTTGGGCTTGCGGGCTTCGAAAAGCTCAGCCACCCGTGGAAGACCACCGGTGATGTCCTTGGTCCGTGCGACTTTCCGCGGAGTCTTGGCGATCTGCGTTCCCGCGGTGATGACCTGGCCTTCCTTGACGGAAAGGTGGGCGCCGACCGGGATCGAGTAGCTGGCTTTCACTTCCTTGGTCTTCTCGTCGATGATGACGACCTGCGGGTGGAGGTCTTCCTTGTGCTCGGTGACGACCATGCCCTTCTTGCCGGTTTCCTTGTCCGTTTCGTTAGTCACGGTGATGCCGGAGATCATGTCGCGGAGTTCGACCTTACCGTTTTTCTCGGTGAGGATCGGCACGTTGTATGGATCCCAAGTGACGACGGTGTCGCCCTTCTTGACGTCTTCGCCGTCCTTCACGGAAATGACGGAACCGATGACGATCTGATGGCTTTCGAGCTCGAGGCCTTCCTTGTCGCGGATGGAGATGGTGCTGTTCTTGTTGAGCACGACCCAGTGGCCATCGACGTCTTGAACGGTGCGCATTTCCTTGTAGACAAGGCGACCGCTGTTCTTGGCCTTGATGATCGGCTGTTTGAACGTGGCGGCGGCAACACCACCGACGTGGAACGTCCGCATGGTGAGCTGGGTGCCGGGCTCGCCGATCGATTGGGCGGCGATGATGCCGACGGCTTCGCCGATTTTCACGGGGAGGCCGGTGGCGAGGTTGAGGCCG
>JBEDKU010000767.1:0-3745 GCA_041172045.1 Verrucomicrobiota bacterium
GTCTGAGGCGGACGAAGTGATTCTTGAGCAGAGGTTCAGAATTCCTCTCAAAGAACTCCTTCCCAAGAACCCAGCCGAACAAGCCGTCGCGCCGAATAACCGCTAAGCCCCTCAATCGCAAAACCAGTCACAACCAACCGCCGATCATCGGCGGACATTGAACGTTCAGCAATAAAATGAAGAGACTTCTAAACGGGGGCAGGCCGCGCCATTCAACGAAGACGTTAATCCGTGAGATCTGACCCAATTGACCAAATGAACACTCCAACTATCCCATGAATGACATGCCTTTCAGCGAAGCGGTTTCGAGGTCGCAAAACATCCGGGAAGCCTATCATCGTCTGGAGCTGCAGCACCATGGCAGCGAATGGACCACAGAGGAAGATGCCCTCGCGTTCTTGACCGACGCCGCACTCGTCGGTCGGCTCGCGATGGCACGTCAGAACCGCTGGCCGATGGAAAACGGGAAAGGTCATGACCTGGAGCATAAGCTTGGTGAGTGTATCTGGTGGCTGATTGTGCTCGCCGGGCGAATGGAGATCGACCCCGAAAGTGCGTTGGAATCATTTCTGACAACGACAGAGCAGCAATTGGACGAGTCGCAGGTGCCGACGTCGCCACCACATGAGGCATGACGGCTCGTTTCAAATACCGCCTGATCACCGTTGCCACCCCAACCCTGCAAGCGGAGCCGAAGAGGATTGGATGAGTAGCCGTCCGTCAGCGTTTCGATTTCAACGCCTTCGCTTTCGACGTTGGCGAATTGTTCAATGCTCGCACCGTGGTTGAAGATCCGCGATTTCCGGGATTGTCGATGGACCGGCGGCCCATCCGGTGCGACCACAGACTGATGCATCCGCGTGATTTGCTCCCTCTGATCAAACAGGCCGCCTCCGACTGGGTGGATGACGGCGCGATGCGTCTCAGTTCATCGCTCGCCTACTACGCCATCTTCTCGCTGGCGCCGCTGCTGGTGATCGTGGTCTCGATCGCCGGGCTCGTGTTCGACGAGGAAGCCGCCCGCGGTCAGCTGGCGCAGCAAATCTCCGCTCTGGCGGGCAAGGGTGCGGGCGAGGCGATCCAATCCGCCGTGCAGTCGAGCGCGGCGCAGAAAACCACCGGCATCTTCGCCACGGTCATCGGCACGGCGGTGCTGTTGTTTGGAGCTTCCACGGTATTTGCCGAGCTCAAGGACACCTTGAATACCATTTGGGGGGTGGCCGTGAAACCGGGACGACCGTTTTTCACGCTCGTGCGCGACCGCTTCTTTTCGTTTTCAATCGTGCTGGCGATCGGCTTTCTGCTGCTCGTCTCGCTGGTCATCAGCGTGCTGCTAGGGGCCTTGGGGATTTACATGAGCGGTCGCTTTGAATTTCCACCCGTGGTGTGGCAGGCGTGGGATTTTTCCATCTCGTTCGTGGTGGTGAGCTGCCTCTTCGCCCTGATTTTCAAACTCCTGCCCAACGTGCGCATCGGCTGGCGCGACGTGTGGCTCGGCGCGGTGGGCACGGCCTTCCTTTTCACGCTCGGCAAGTTCGTGATCGGCTACTACCTGGCCACCAGCAGCATCGCCTCGTCGTTCGGTGCCGCGGGCTCGGTCGTCATCGTGCTGACGTGGATTTATTACTCGGCCTGCATTCTGTTCTTCGGGGCGGAAATCACGAAAGTTTACGCGCGCCGGTTTGGCTCCGGCATCGTGCCCAACAGCCATGCCGTGCTCGTCGATGACCTGCTCCGGGAAAGATTGGGGCTATCTTCCGCGATGATCGACGTAGCCTCGACACCACCAAGGGAAACGCCGGCGGCCAAGCTTGCTGGCAAGCCTTAGGCGGGGGAATAGGAATGGCGGCACGCCACGGAGATGAGGCGGATTTTGACGGGATTGACCGGATTGACGTCAGTCAGGTCACCGCCCTCATATCACAGCGGCTTGGTGCCCTTGCACGCCGGAAACTCCGCGCATCCCCAGAACTCGCCTTTGGCGGACTTGCGCTGGCGCATGGACTTGCCACACAGCGGACAGTCCGGTGAGGGCGGGAGGTTTTTCTCGCGCGCTTCGAGGCGCTTGGCCATCAGCCGTTCGTTGAATCCACCGGTTTCCTCGAAGGCCTTGCCTTGGGCTTCGATCTGGCTTTTGAGCATGTTCAGCGCGCGGCCGATGATGATGAGCATCGCGTTGGCCACGACCACCGCGTCGTTGGCGTCGAGCCAGCGGGCGTATTTCCTGCGTTGCTCCAGCGCGTGTTTTGCCGACTCGTGGACGAGGTCGTCGGTGAACGGCGGCGTGTCCAGTGAGATGGCGTTCACGGCTTTGGCCTCGCCGGCATGCACCGACCACGGGAGCTGGTCGCGGTCGATGATGAGGATTTCGTAATCCCCGCGCAGCTCGCTGAGGCTCGCGCGTGCGACGTCCGTGAGTTTCATCTCGGTGTCCTTGGAAGTCGCCGAGCGCTCCGATCCCTCGATGATATTCTGCCGCCCGCTGCGGGCCGCCTGGGTCATCTGGTCGTATTGACGGCCCTTCGGGTCGTAGAATTTCTCGCCCGCCTGGCGGTGGTCGAAAGTGAGAAAGCGGCGGCAAAAGCGCAGCGTCTCGAACTGCACGATCGTGGCCAACGTGAAAGAGTGCAGCCTGCGGAAGCCGCCGTGTTTATCAAACAACTCTGGCATGGGATTGGATGTTGACCGAGTAACCTGATGGACCGGATTGACGCGCTACTCATCGTCAATCCGGTCACTCCTGTCAATCCGGTCATCTCACAATCCCCCGCCAACCGACAACTTCCGCATCTTCTCCCAGAAACCAAAAAAACCACCCGTCGCGAACGGTCGGAGCGCGAGATCTTCAGGGCGGTCGAAAAGAACCAGCTCGACGCCAACTTTCGTTAGCGCGGCCTCCAGCTCGTGGAGCTGATCGTGCAACGGTCCGATCTCCGGCCGCATGGCGGCGATCTGTTGGAGCTGGTGCCCGGCCGCCCAACGAACAAGCGCCTCGGTGATCGACGACTCGGCGTGGACCCGGGCTTCGATTCCAAAAGCGGAGCCTGCACGCCGGGCCGCGTCGTCAATCGCGGCCTGGGCCCACGCGGTCTTCGATTCCGGGTAGCGGAAACGAGTCCAGGTGGCGCTGTCACCGGTGGCGAGGATGGCAACGGGTGTCAGCGCGACAAGCGGGCTTTGCTCGATGAGGAGATCCTCCTCATGAATCCAGATGCCGACCCGGCCACCCTGCAGCGACGGCGTGGGCGGAAGTGAGGGACGGGTGATCGCAGGCGGAGCTTCGGCCGGGAGAATCAGAGCGCGCGGTTGTTCGAGCTGCTCCAATCCCACATGATGAATTTCCAGCACTTCGGGAGTCAGGTATTTCTCCAGATTGCTGCGGCGGGGCAGATAGGTTTTTCCAGGGGTCTGAAGCCCGGCGACCCAACGCCATGATAGCGTGTTAGACGCCGGATCCCCGTCGAGTAGATGGCGGAGGAAAAAGTCGGCCCCGAGCTGCCAAGGGAGTCGCTCGACGTGGATCCACCAGCCGGCGAACCACATGCGGGCGTGGTTGTGGAGATAGCCGGTCTCTACCAGTTCGCGGGCGAGGTGGTTCATGATGGCGACCTGGCTTTCACCGGCTTCGCAGCGGGCGGTGATCGTTAGAATCGCTTCGGCGTGCGGGTCGTTCTGGAGCGCCACGAGTTGATCGAGGTAATCGGTCCATACCTGGGGACGAAGTGACAGCCAGTTTTTCCAATAG
>JBEDKU010000768.1:0-3195 GCA_041172045.1 Verrucomicrobiota bacterium
CGGTCGGAAAGCGTGGTCTTCCCGTGGTCGATGTGGGCAATGATGGAGAAATTACGGGTCAGCTCGGTGGACATGGGCAAGGGAAAGTCGGCGTGGTCGGGGCGAGGGAAAGCAGGAAATCCGCGACAAGGCACGAAAAATAGATTGGCTGAACTGAAACGCAGAGCACGCAGAGGTCGCGGAGAGAAATGAAGAGGACGAACCTGCCCGGTTCTAAAAATTCTCTTCCTTCAATTTTCGATGTTTGGCGTTCGATGTTCGATGTCCACCTACCCCAGCCGCCGGCTGCGGCCTTTTTCATTCACCACGCCGCAGATCGGGCAGTGGACGGTTTTCACGTGGCTGGTGTCCTCGAAGGCATGCAGGCAGAGGCGGCAAATCACGCGGTTGGCGAGCGACCGTTTTTCCACCCGGGCGTGTAGGACCCTGGAAATCATCGCCAAAACCGGCACCAACGCGAAGGTGCCGACCAGCACGAACAGCACGAAATCAGCGAGCTTCAGTTCCATCGGCAACAGGTTGATTGGTGAATCCGATGCCCACGGCGATCCAGCGGAACGGCCTGCCGGGTTCCGGCTTGAACTGAATCCGGTGCAGCCATTTCTCCAACTCGAGAGCGCCCGCCTCGCCGCCTTTTTCGAGCGAAACGCATTCCACCACGCCGCCCTCGGAGTTCAGGCGGATCAGAAATCGCCAGGACGCCGACGACATCGCCACATCCACCGCCGCGCCGAAGGGCGGCAATTCGACCGGCAGCGCCTCGCCGGAAATCCCGGACAGCGGGTAAAGCACCGGTGCGAGTCGGAAGCGCCCGGTCTCCGGCACCGGATCCGGGGCCGACGGGCGGATCGGGAAAAAGCGCTCGCCCTTGGCCGCGAGCACCAGCGGCTTGATCGCGTTGTCGGGCGGGAGATCCTGCATTTTCGGATCGTAGCGCGGCGGCTGGAACCGCACCGCCTCCAGAGCGGCGGCCTCCAATTTCGCCATGCCATCCCACTGGGAAAGCGCGAAACGCGAGGGAAACGGCCCACCTTCCTGCGCCCTCAGGGTCAAGGCCCGCCCCTGCGCGTCGTCACGCAGATAAATCACCGATGCCTTGCGCGGCGTCGATTTCTCCAACGCCGTCACCCGGATCCGGACCGATGTGACCAGAAAAACAAAGGCCGCCCCCACGAGCGCCAGCCCAAACAACTTCGGCAGCAGCGGTTGCTTGAGCGGCCGCCAACGGAACACCCACTGGTGGGAGCCCGGCGGTTTGCGGGAACTGACCATGCCGCGTGCCATCACTCAGGCGTAGGTTTCGGCCCCGGCAGCCTGCCCGCCGGCGCGTTTTTCCCGACCAGCGCGAGGCGGAATCCCTTGGCCAGAATCATTTCGGTGACTTCGCGCTCGACCCCGACCGGCGTGCCGGTGTCCGTCTGGAGCAGCACGATCGCCTTCGCCTGCGCGCCATCCTCCCGCAGCTTGTCCAGTCGCTCGGCAAGCCCGGCAAGCGTCACCGAATCCCGCGCGAAGTGGATGCGCGGCGTCGGTTCGCCCGGCCCCAGCGTCACCACCAGCGGCGTTTCGTAGCGCTCCATTTGAAATCGCGACGGCGGCAAATCCACCGCCACCCCGGACTGCCAGACCAGCGACGGTCCCAGCAGGAAAAACAACTGCACCAGCGCGAAAATATTCAGCAGCGGCACCGCATGCAGAAACCCCGGACGCTCCGGCAATGTCATCTCCAGCTTCATTGATGAGGCCCGGGTTTCGCCTTCACCGCCTTTTTCCCCGCCGTCACCTCGCCGCGGAAGGGCGCGAATTCCTCCTCTTCCCGCGCGTCGGAAATTAAATTCACCATCTCGATCCCCGCCCGCTCCAGTCGATGCACCAGGCGTTTCGCCCGGCCGAGGAAATAAAGATAAAACAAATACAACGGGATCGCCACCGTCAGCCCCAGCACCGAGGTGATCAGCGCGGTGAACACTCCCGCCGAGAGCTCCGCCGGCCCCGTGAAGCCGCCTTGTTCGCTGACTTTTTGAAACGTTTCCAGCATCCCCAGCAAGGTCCCCAGCATCCCGACCAGCGGTGCCAGCAGCGCCGCGCCAAGAATCGCCCGGATGTTTTTCTCAATCCGCGGCACCTCCATCTGGCCGGCTTCCTGCACCACATCCCGCAAATCCGCGCGCGGCAGATAATACCGTAGCAGCGCCGCATGCGCCACCCGCGCCACCGGTCCCGGAGCCCGCGCCGCCTCGTGCAGCGCCTCCGCGAACGCCCGCCGCCGGATGTGGTGGGACAACCCGACGAGCAGATTTCCCACGTTGATCCGCGCCCGGTGGAAGAAAAACAAGCGCTCCACCACGCACACCGCGCCGATAAAGCCCAGCCCCAGCAACACCCACACCAGCGGGCCACCCTGTTCGATCAACCCGGAAGGTTCCATCAATCCCAAAATCATCAGGGCGAAACTACGCGCTGGGCCAACTCGCTGGCGAGCAACAAAAGTAGTCCACACTCACCGGAGATCCAGCTTCCGGGTCAAATCCCCGGTGGTCAATTGATGATGGGATGCCAAGCTCTTTAAAATCGAGACAAGCGTCCCAGGTTTGATGGGGCGATGCAGCGGTATGACCTCGTGATGCTCACCACCGGTCTGGGTCGTCACACGGGTGTGCGATCCTTTTTACCGGGTGACCTCATAACCGAGCATCCGAAGCGCCTTCACCAATTGGACACCGTCAACGTCCCTGGGTAGCTTCATACCGCCATTAATTCCTCTCTCACAAACTGGAGTCTTACCACCGACTGCCGTTCTTCAGACTCGTCGAAATAACAATCCACCGCCTCTCTGAGCTGGGCCTTCAGATCGTCGACGTCTTCTCCCTGCGTGTGAATTCCAAGTCCAATGGCCGACGCGGTGAATCCTCCCGCCGGATCCTCAAGAACCTTGAAAACGACCTCTTTCACAGCCGAAAGATGCACCTACCCGAGAGCGCTGACAAGGTGCTTTTCCGCTCCCCCACCCCGCGGTCTCGCATCCAAAAAGACATCCGCGCTTGCCCCCCCGCCTGTTGTTTCCAATCATCCCGCCGCCATGCTTCAAACCGCCTCCGCGCTCAAAAATCTCCTGCTCCAGAAATCCGTCCGCACCGGTTCCTTCACCCTCGCCTCCGGGGCCCAGAGCGATCTCTACATCGACTGCCGCATGAC
>JBEDKU010000769.1:0-2952 GCA_041172045.1 Verrucomicrobiota bacterium
CGGAAAGGCCTACGCAGGAAAAATGTTCATCGACGCGACCTATGAAGGCGATCTGATGGCCGCGGCGGGCGTGGACTATCACGTCGGCCGCGAGGCAAGCGCCGTGTATGGCGAGGAATGGAACGGAAACCAGGTGGGCATTCTGCACCACCGTCACCACTTCGGCGTTTTAAAACAAAAAATCAGCCCCTACGTCGTGCCCGGCGATCCGGCGAGCGGCGTGCTTCCCGGTGTTGGCAGCGAGCCACCCGGCGTGCGGGGCGAGGGCGACAAGCGCGTGCAGGCTTATTGTTTCCGGATGTGCCTGACCAATGATCCCGCCAACCGCGCGCCGCTGCCGAAGCCAGAGGGCTATGATCCGAAGCGCTATGAACTGCTGCTGCGAGTGCTCGATAGTGGATGGCGCGAGTTTTTCGAGAAATTCGACCCGATTCCCAATCACAAGACGGACACCAACAATCACGGGCCGTTCAGCTTCGACAACATCGGTATGAACTGGGACTACCCGGATGCGTCGTATGAAAAACGCCGCGAAATCATCCGAGAGCACGAAACCTATCAGAAGGGAATGCTTTATTTCGTCGCCAACGACGCGCGCGTCCCGGCAGAGGTGCGGATGAAAATGCAGAAGTGGGGCCTGCCGAAGGACGAATACACCGACAACGGCAACTGGTCGCACCAGCTCTACGTCCGTGAGGCGCGGCGGATGGTCGGCCAGTTCGTGATGACGGAAAACGAGCTGCTCAAGAAAAAGCCGACCCCCGACTCGGTGGGCATGGGCAGTTATACCATCGATTCCCACAACGTCCGCCGCTACATCACCGCGGACGGGCATGTGCAGAACGAAGGGGATGTCGGCGTGCCTTTGAAACCGTATGAAATCGCCTATGGAGCATTGGTTCCGAAAAAAGCCCAGGCGGAAAACCTGCTGGTGCCGGTTTGTCCGTCCGCCAGCCACATTGCGTTCGGTTCCATCCGTATGGAGCCGGTTTTCATGATTCTCGGCCAATCCGTGGCGACCGCCGCTTCGCTTGCCATCGACGCTGGAATCGCAGTGCAGGATGTGCCGTATGACCGCCTGCGGGCACGCTTGTTGGAAGACGGACAGATCCTGGAGGGTTCCAAGCCATCCGCAGCGGGCGGTGCGGAAAAGTAAACCTGGCCATTTGGGCATATTGACGATCCGGAGCATTCCGGAGAGGGTAGGGGGACTGCTGGCAAATTCGATATTGCCGACAGCAATCCCAAACCCATCCAACATGTCTCCCTCGATTTCATTTCGCCACGCCCGCGTCTGGACTCTATCAGTCATGACGGCGGTCTTCGGGTGCCCGGTCCATGCCGATACCCTCGTCAAGGCGAACAATGCCGACGGTCTGAATCTTCCTTCCAGTTGGACCACCGCCGTGGTGCCTGGAAGCAACGACACCGTCCGGTGGGACAGCACGGTCACCGCCGCGAGGACCGTTTCCCTAGGTGGAAATCAAAGCTGGCGTGGACTCGACATCGTTGACCCGGGCGGAAGTGTGACTTTCAGCACCGGCAGCCTTCTGACCTTGGGCTCCGGGGGCATCAGCACCAGTCCCAACTTCGCGATCACGCTCAACAATGCAGTCGCGCTCGGCGAGGCCCAGACTTGGAAAGTCGCCGCGAACTCGTTGATCCCTGCTGGCGGCGTGAATACCGGAGGATTCGCGCTGACGCTGGATGGAGCCGGAACCAAGCAGTTTAAAAAAGACATCACCGGCGGCGGGAGCATTCTGATCAAGGGAGGAACGACGAGGTTTTCCAGCGCCTCAACGGCAGGCGTCTCGGCGGTGACTGCGAATCCGGGCACCACCTTGGCCTACGACACGTCCACCGGATCGGGTGTCCGTGCGGGAAATGTCACGCTAAACGGCGCGACGCTCACGGTCGGCGGCTTGAGCAGTGCGGACACCATCGAGTCGAACAGTGGCGTGCTGTCGATCGGTCCGGGGCGTTCGACGGTGACGATCAGTCCCAATGCCGCGAAAAACTCCCGGCTTTCCTCGACCGCTTTTGCCCGTCAAGCGGGCGGCATTGCCCTGCTGCGCGGGACCAATCTCGGGACGGGTGCGCTGGCTCCGGCACTGGTGAACAGTTCGAACATCGTTTTTGAAACGCCGCCGCCACTCGTCGGAGCCGGCGGGGAAGGAACCACCACCCTCGGCATCCTGGTCGGGGCCTATGGCGACATTTCCAACGGAGGAAATGGAACCGGATTGCTCACTCACACCCCGTCGCACGGAATCCGGCTTCTCGACAGTTCCACGGAATACCTCCCGTCCATCGCCGACGGCCAGACCCAGCACGACAACGTGCTGCTGACTAACAGCTCTGGCGCTCTGCTGACAAGCACGGTCAACACCAGCACGGCGATCAACACCCTCTCGTTTCGCGTCAGCACCACCGCCGGTTCGGGTCTGACGGTCAGCGGTACCGGAACCTTGAAGGTGGCAAGCGGCGTGATCCTGGGCCATCAATCTTTCGCCACCTCGACCGCCGCGGACAGCATGATTCTTTCCGGCGTCACGCTCGACCTGAACGGCAGGGAAGGCGTCATCCTTTTCAATACGACCAACACCGGTAGCGGCGGCCTCGGCGGCGGACCGCTCGCGATCGAGAGCAAGATCACCAACGATGGGGGCAATGGCGTGACCTTTTGCGGTTCCGGTCTGGTCAAACTTTTCGGAACCATCCCGAACGACTACACCGGACCGACGACTCTGCTCGGCGGCAATCTCCACCTTGCGAAAAGCGGCATCCCCGCGATTCCGGGAAATCTAATCATTTACAATGGATCGGTCATCAACGCCAGCAACCAGGTTCCCGACACAGCGGACATCATCATTCATGGCGGCAATCTGGCTCAGAAGTCGTCGTTGAATTCTGGATCGGGCGCTAGCGAAACCTTCCGGGACCTCTTCATGC
>JBEDKU010000770.1:0-4244 GCA_041172045.1 Verrucomicrobiota bacterium
GTCTCGGGTGCCGCGACCAGGCGGGCGGCTCCGGCGGCGCGGCCATCCGCAAGAAGGGTGGCGTTTCCTAACAATGAGAGATCGTCGCCGATCAACCGGGCATCGACGCAGGAAAGGACGCCGCCGCGCAGGACGGTGACGGCGCTGCCCTTGTCGAACTTCGTCTCGTGGGCGGCGACGCGAAGGGAAGGGGTGAGTGCCTCGGCCAACAAGTCGCCCTGCCAGGTGCCGGGCGCAAGCAGCAGGCCGCGGAAGCGGGCGTTTGCGGCGATGGCCTCGGCGGAAGCTTGGCCATCGAACGGTAGTGGAAACGCAGCGAGCGGCTGGCGCGGCAACTGGGCTTCGATCAGGAGCGGCAGTCCCTTGGCCTGTGCGATTTTTCCGGCAACGACGTATTTGTAACCGTTGATTTCCAGGTTGACCGGCTTGAGCGATAGCATCGGCGCGGTCCAATCGAGGTCCGCTGCTAAATTGGCGGCCAATTCCCTGCCGAGCGCGGCGACCCGGCCGATTTTCAGAACCGACTGCGCGGCATCTCCGGTGATGGGAATGGAGCCGCTGGTTTTTGAAACCTCCAGCAAGGCGCGATGGGACCCGGCGTGAACCACGACGAGCGACGTGTTTTTCAAATGCAGCCAGCCGGTCGGCGCGGGCGGAGGAGCGGGCGGTTTGGGAACCGGGGCTGTCGGAGGCGGTCCCGCAGGCGGAACGGGTGGCGTGGGCGGGACGGGCTGCACCGCGACAGCCGGAGGCTGCGCCGCCACCACGGGTGGACTGGGTGCGGGCTGGGCGGAAGCTGCCTGGCGGGCGAGTTCGGAAATCAATTCCACGGGCAGCACGACGCGCGCGGTATCGAGCGTGATCGAGCTAACCTCAAGTCGTCCGCGCAGCCAGGCGCGCCAAACGGGAGCCAGCCGGATGGAATCGATCCGCAACAGCGGGTCCTGGACGGCGGCGCGCAACGGCGTGGGCTGCAGCATCTCTACGGCATTGATAGAAACCCCGTTCCACGGCGACCACGTGGCTCCGCCAACACGGGCTTCCAAACCCGTGCGGGTTTGGATTTTCGCGGCGATCCAGCGGCCGGTGATTCCGCCAGCCAGGATGAAATAAGCGAGGAGTAGCCCGAGGAATGGAAGGGCCAGCAGGATCAGTAAAATTCGGCGCCGACGGCTGGAGCCCCGGCGGTTTTCGCCAATCGGGGCTTCGGAATCCATGGGTTAGTTCTTCGGGGCCGCCTTGGCAGCGGGTTTCGCGGCCGACTTTGCCGCAGGCTTGGCGACTGGTTTGGCGGTGGCTTTAGCCGCAGGCTTTACCGCCGGACTCGTGACCACCGCGGGCGGCGCGTCTTTCGGGGCAGCGGATTTTCCGAGGGGAAAACGAATGATCAGGCTCTTGTCGAGAAGCCGGGTGCCCTCGGTGGAAAGTTCCTGTGCCCGATAGACGACCAAACCGTATTTGTCACCGGCGAGCCGGCCTAACGCCAGGTTCTCCTTGATCTTGCCAAGCCCTGTTTCCTCGTCGAATTTCCACTCAAGGCCGGTCCATTCGCCAAGCACGCTGCTCGAGTCCGCGGTGATGTCGGCGATGCGTTTCAACTCGCCGTTCGGCGAGCGGAACGAGTCGGCCTTCGCGTCATAGCGGAGGGTCGCGATCGTGCTGGCCGCGCCGGTCGAGAAGATGGTCCATGAACCGCCGGAGCTTTGGCGGAGTTGCAGCATCACTTCTTCCATCGGCTTGAATTCACGCTTGTTCCAGAGGGCGAGATAGTCGTCGTACTCCGCCTTGGTGAGTCCGAGGCGCTCGTCGTAGGGCAGCGGTGTGCCGCCCTTGGCCTGGCTGGAAAACTCGCGGAACCACTTCGGATCCTTGCGGGCGGCGGTCTCGACTTTGGCGATGTATTTGTCGATCTCAGCCGGCGGCATGACCACGCCGATCGCCGCTTTTTTCGGAACGTCCTGCTCGAAAAGGCCGGCGAACACCTTGGGCACCTCGGCTGCGGACAGGCTGGCAACGAGCGAAAAGGCGACAAGTGAGGCGTGGAATTTCATAGAACCGGCGGAAAAGTGTCCGCCAGCCCGCGAAAACTCAAGCGGCAATGCGCACGCTCTCTGAACTCGCCGGAATTTTTGAAAATCGCCTGATGCTGGTCGCCCACTTTTCAAAGGATCAGTGCAAGCCGCTCCAGCCGTATGATCCAGCACGATCCAGAATGATCGGAAATTGGTCTTGCCAACATATCGCATATTTGAAATATGTAATCCATGCCGCTTGCAAAACTGGATGCGTTCGAAAAGGAAGCGGTCGATTTGGCGGCCTTTGCGAAGGCTTTGGCCCATCCGGCGCGGATTCGGATTTTGCAGCATCTCGCCGGGCGCGGGGAAGTCCCTTGCATGGACATCGTGGCGGCAGTGCCGTTGTCCCAACCCGCTTGTTCGCGCCATATCAATGATTTGCGCAAGGCGGGGCTGTTGAAATCGCGGACGCACGGCAACAACGTTTTCTTCCGCATCGACGAATCGGCCCTGCGGCAGTTTTGCCGGAGTATGAACCAGGCACTTCACTCGAATTCCCAACCCGATGTCTGACCGAAATCCCAGCAGACAGGGATGTCCCTCAATTGGAGCGCGGAATTCATGCCTTGCGAAAATGCGGTCCAGCCGGGGAAATCTCGATTCGCCAGTCCATTTCATCGCACCAACCAAACGCCGAATTTGCTAGATCTTAAATCCTGATTTCCCTCATCACCCATTATTGATCAACCCCATGAAAACCATCCCTGAAACCCTTTTGATCATCGGCGGAGTCGCCGGTGGTGCATCCGCCGCCGCCCGTGCCCGCCGCCATGCGGAAACCACGCACATCATCATGCTGGAGCGCGGGCCGGACGTTTCGTTCGCGAATTGCGGGCTGCCCTATCACATCGGCGGCGAGATCCCGGACCGCGCGGATCTCGCGATTCAGACGCCTGCGAGCCTACGCTCCGCGCTGAATCTCGACGTGCGCACGCTCACCGAAGCGCTCGGCATCGACCGCGCGAAGCGAGAGGTGCGGGTGCGAAATCTAGCCGACGGCTCCGAGTCCGTGATCGCTTACGACAAGCTCGTGCTTGCGCCGGGAGCCAGTCCGCTGCGGCCGCCGCTGCCGGGGATGGACAGCCCGCTGATCCACACGCTGCGGAATTTGCAGGACATGGACCGCATCAAGAAAGCTGCCGCGACGGTCGAGCATGTCGCCATCATCGGTGCCGGGTTCATCGGCTTGGAAATGGCAGAGCAGCTGCATGCGATCGGGAAAAAAGTCAGCGTCATCGAGCTCCAGTCGCAGGTCTTACCGCAGCTCGACCCGGAAATGGTGCGTCCGCTGGAGGACACGCTGCGCGAAAAAGGCATCGAGCTGATTCTCGGCGACGGCATCGACGGCTTTGAGACCACGGGCAGCGGCATCATCGCGAAATTGAAATCCGGTAGAAATCTCACCACCGGGCTGGTGATCCTCTCCATCGGCGTGCGTCCGGAGAGCGGTCTCGCCAAGGACGCCGGCATCGAGCTCGGCCCGCGCGGCCACATCAAGGTCGACGGCTGGCAGGTCACGTCCGATCCCGACATTTACGCCGTCGGCGACGTCTGCGAGACCGAGGAACCGATCCTTGGAAAACGCATCGCCATTCCGCTCGGCGGACCTGCAAACCGCCAGGGCCGCACCGCCGCGGACCACATTTTCATGGGCGAAAAAGCCCTGCGCTATCCTGGCAGCATCGGCACCGCCATCGTCCGCGTGTTCGACGAGGCCGCGGGCATCGCCGGCTACTCGGAAGCCCGGCTCAAGGCGGAAGGCGTTTCCTATCAAACGGTCACGGTCAACGGAGCCTCCCACGCCAGCTATTTCCCCGGCGCGGAAACCATCACCCTCAAGCTCCTCTGGTCGCCGGAAGACGGTCGCGTCCTCGGCGCGCAAGCCAGCGGCATGGACGGCGTGGACAAGCGGCTCGACGTGATCGCCACCGCCTTGCGCGGACGCCTGACCATCGACGACCTCGCTCATCTCGAACTTTCTTACGCACCGCCGTTCGGAAACGCCAAGGACGTCATCAATGTCGCCGGATTCGCCGCCGGAAACATCCGCGACGGCCTGCTCATCCCGGTGCCGGATCTCAAAAGCGCGGGTGCGCAAATCGTGGACGTCCGCCCCGCCGCGACCGCCCGCAAGCAGCCGGTCTCCGGAGCGGTGAACATCCCGCTCGG
>JBEDKU010000771.1:0-2568 GCA_041172045.1 Verrucomicrobiota bacterium
GAAGAAGGTGCCATCCCCACCACGACGACGTTGGCATCCAACGTCAACCCGTCTTCTTTTGGGGCGAACGTCACCTTTACCGCCACCGTCACGAGTGCCTCAGGCATTCCCGCTGGCACGGCGACCTTCTTTGACGGCGCCACCAGCCTCGGGACAGCCACGCTCAATGGTTCCGGCGCAGCTTCTCTCACCACCGGCAGCCTGGCCGTAGGAACCCGTTCGATCACCGCCACTTTCACGGGAAATGCCAGCCACGTGGCAAGCATCTCGTCGCCGTTGTCCCAGACCATAGGATCGTCGGCCACGGCCACCGTGGTCAGCTCCAGCGCCAATCCATCGTTCTTCGGGGACAATATGGTTTTCTCCGCCACCGTGACCGCTGCCGCGGGAACACCCGCCGGCAGCGTCACTTGGTATGACGGATTGTCCCCGATTGGCAGTGCCACCTTGAACGGCTCGGGCGTCGGCACCTTGCCGATCAGCAACCTCGGCATCGGCACCCACTCGATCACCGCCAGCTACGCGGGCAACGGGAATTCCAACGCCAGCACCTCGCCGGCTTTCAGCCAGGTCATCACGAATTCCATCGCCGGCACCACGACGGTCCTGGCATCCGACACCAATCCGTCCAATCCGGGGGCCCCGGTCACCCTCACCGCCAGCGTGACCTCCGCGGCCGGGATTCCCGCCGGTGCCGTCACGTTTTTTGATGGGTCGAACTCCCTGGGCACCGCCACCCTGGATGGCTCGGGCATCGCCACCCTCGTCACCACCGTGCTTATGACCGGGTCGCATTCCCTCACCGCCTCCTACGGCGGCTCCTCAACATTTGCGGTCAGCACTTCGGCAGCCCTCAGCCAGACGGTGAATGCCAATACCGGCACCCCCGTGGCCATTTCCTGGTCCGGCGAGGGGACCGACGGACTTTTCGGAAATCCCGCGAACTGGGTCGGCGGCGCGCTTCCCGCGACTGATGGGAAAGCCCTCTTCATCAATAACGCGAACACCGCCGTCAGCCTAGGGGCCAGCCACACGTTCTTCTCGCTCGAGTTCGGCTCGGCGGCGCTCGGCTCGTTCTCTTTTTCCGCGGCCGTCCCCGCCAACCAGTTCGTCGGCTACGGCAGCGGGGCCAACATCGGTGTGCTCGCCACCGCGACTGGATCCCCCACGATCTCGTTCAACAACGACCTCGCCCTCACGCCCAGCCGCGGCACGGCTGCCCAGTTTGTCATCACCAACAAGAGTCCCACCGCCAATCTGGTATTTAATGGTGCCATCGGCAATGCGCTCACCGGCAGGGATCTCTCCCAGATCCTGACGCTCCGCGGACCCGGTGCCGGAGGTCTGGCGACCGCCATCACCTTCAACGGCGTGATCAAGGACGGCCCCGCCAACGGCGGCGTCACCGTGCTCAGCCTGAACGAAAACAGCGGACAATTCGGGGTATTCGCCCTCAAAGGCGCGAACACGTTTGCCGGCGGCACCGACATCAAGGCGACCAGTGGTTCGCTGGCACTCGGACACAAGGCCGCCCTCGGCGTCGGCGATTTGCGCCTTTCCACGGCCGACGCCGGGGTCCTTTTCCGAATCGACTCCAACCTCACCGGGCTGAACGCGCTGGCCAACCCGATCCGCTACTTCGGCGGTCTTGGCAGCGCGGTCACGGCAACCGCCACCTCGACCACCCTCGGCGGCAGTTCCTTCACGGTCTCCTCGGCGACCGGCCTGGCGCTCGGTCAGGTGGTTTCCGGCACCGGCATTCCGCTCAATTCCCGCATCACCGGCATCAGCGGGACGTCCGTCACCATCAGCCGTCCGATCGGTGCCACCGGGACCAATTTCACCCTGACGGCCAGCGCTTACAATTCCGCGGGCTCCGGGCTGACGGTTTTCACCGGCAGCCAGCCCGTCGAGTTCAGCGGCCCGGTTTCGCTCACCAGCGCGAACTCCAACCTCGCCGCCGGCACCCAGACGATCCTCGCCGCCAACACCGGTGGAGTGACATTTTCCGGAATTCTCAAACAGGAAACCGTCAATTACAACGGCTCCACCATCGCGCCCGTGCAAGTGGCCGGCCTCGTGAAAACCGGCGACCAGCCGCTCACCCTCGCCGGGACGAACACCTACACCGGCACCACGATCGTCCGCGGCGGCGCGCTCCACATCAACGGCGACCAGACCGCGGCCACCGGCAGCACCACCGTCCAGCGCACTGCCGCCTCGTCATCGGCCTTCACCACCACCGTTGGCAGCACGGCCATCACCGCCGGCAGCACCTCGGGTCTTGTCGTCGGTCAGACCGTCAGCGGCGCGGGCATCCCCGACGGCAGCTTCATCACCGCCATCACCAACGGCACCAGCTTCACCCTTCCCGGCAATGCGACCGCATCGGGTGCCGGCCCGCTGGCATTCGGGCCGCTCACCGGCGTGCTCGGAGGAAATGGCACCATCGGCGGCGATGTGGCGATCCAATCCGGTGCCGTCATCGCTCCTGGCGCTGCCGCCGGTTCAGCCGGACTGCTGAAAATCAAAGGCGCGCTCAGTCTTGCCGCCGGCTCCAGCACCACC
>JBEDKU010000772.1:0-4294 GCA_041172045.1 Verrucomicrobiota bacterium
CCGCCTGCCCCGGCGAACGCCCGTACATCTCGCGAGCAAACATTTCCAACAACTCCGGCCGGCGTTTCCCCCGCCACTCCGCGGCGGTGGTGATCTTCGCGCCATCCATGGCGACCAGCGGGTCCGCCAGCCCGTCACCCCACGCTTCCACACCAATTCCAAACAGGCCGGCGAGCAGGATCAATCGGATTTTCATGAGGCGGCCAGACTATTCCGCCCATGGCTCTTGTTTCAAGCGCCAGAACATCGTGGCCGGCTTCGGCGCGGCCAGAGGGGCTGGCACCGTGCGCAGGTCCCACAATCGTTCCTCGGCCGGCAGCTCCGGCTCCCAGGACCAATCGGTCAATAATGGGCTATGTCCGATCGTTTGACGGGTCCCTAAAACCCCCATATACCGGAGATCATGGCCACCGGAGCCGTTCGGAACGAGATCCAGCCGGGGTGGAAACAACTCCTGCGCCAGCGGACTCGCCTCACGCATGGGATCGAGGGCGAAGGCGAAAAACGCAGGCAACCGAAGCGCCCAGGCCGCTTCATTGTGGGCCGCGCCAGCTCCACCTTCGAAGAGCAGGTCGCCGTTGGCCGCGTGTCCTACCCGCAGATAGGCGTCGTAAGCTTGCTGCGCATCCCGCCAATACACCTCCGAACTACTCTCCCCGGTGCTCGACTCCGCCGTGCCCATATACAGATAGCGGCGCACCGGCAGTTTCGGCGCGGCATCCCGCTGCGCCACCCAGTTAGGTGCGGCCCAATAAGCCGGTGAGAAAATCCCGATCCCGCCGAAACGCCCGGACTGGGAAAACCCGATGTAGTCGGCAACCAGCCCGCCCATCGACGATCCAGCCGTCAGCGTGTTGGCCGCGCTGCCAAGCGTGCGATAGTGCTGGTCGAGCGTCGGCATCACATTCTCCAGCAAAAACCGGACGTAGTCGGCCGCCTTGCCCTGATAGGTTGTTCCGGAGTAAGAAACCGAATCACCGTTCGGCGTGTATTCGGCGATCCGGTTCGAACCATACCCATCGCCGTTCGGCACGGAAACCAGGATGCACTCGCGCATGCGTCCCTGCGCCGTTTCATAGTTGGCGATGCGGTCCGCGTCCCAGGTGCCAAACGCCCCACCCGGGAAAAACACGTTCTGCCCGTCGTGGAAATAGAGCACCGGATAGCGCTTCCCGGGATGCGTGTCATAGCCCCGCGGCAGCAGAATCCGGATCGGCCGCCCCGGGATGTCGACGACCGTGGATGAGATCTCACGCGTTTCAAACCGAGGCACGGAAACCGTCGCTGCAGGCAGATCGTTAAACACCTGCCCATCCTGCACCGCACAGACATCCAGCGGCGTGCGGTAGTTGTAGGGGCCGGACAGCCCCTGATAGGACACTGGCACCGCCGGTGCCGCACCCTGCGCCGTGCCGGAAGGTGGTGCGGACGCGTTGTCCCACTGCCCGCCGCCGTTGTGAAAGACAAACTCCAACAGACTGCCGCTCGGCGCGACGCCATCCACGCGGTAGGTGCTCTCGCCCGCTGTCCGGCCCGGTCCCACGTTGCGCATGGCCCGCTCCGTCCACTCGCCGCCATGCGTGAGATCACGATACAGCACAAATGCCTGCGCAAACCCGGACCGATAGATCAAACACTTGTCGCCCCACGGCGGAGCCACGTGACCGGGAGAAGTCACCGCTTGCGGCGAACCGAGCACCGTCAGGTTGGTTCCACTGCCCCAGCTCGCCACCCCATAGGCGCGACGGATATAGGAAAACGAAAAAGCCGTGCCCGCCTCCAACGCCACCGCGCCCTGCCAGACATTTCCAGAGGTCCACACCAGCTTCGGAGCTTTCAGCGGGTCCCCGCCACCGAACTGGGGATGATTACCAAACACACACACCTCGTTCCCGAATCCGACATCCTCGGTGATGCTGAACAGAACGTCCTTCCTCACCGCGCTTTCCGCCGAAAGCAACGCGGGTGCCGAAAGAACGAGCCAGGAAAGCCAAATGCGCATGACAGCATCTACCGCACCGATTTCAAGCTGTCGAATGGATCTTGTGCGGTCGCGGGGAAACCACTGGCCATTGCGATTTTTCACCAGCGTTCTTCCGGTTCACCTGTGGTGGAACGAATCCAAAAATGAATGCCCTGGAGATCGAACTCTTGCAGCTTGCCGACCGGGCGTCTGGAGGCAGGATGGCAGTCGTCATGAATCATCTCCAAATTTTTCTGGCTGCCGCCTTGCTCGCGCTTTCCTGCGCGTCTCTCCACGCTCGTAAACACGTCGTCGCCTACGTGCCTAACTGGATTGATCTGGAAAAATTCGCCAAGACCATCGACTATCAGAAGGTCACCCGCCTCAACATCGCCTTCGAAAATCCATTGAATGACACGGGCGAGCTTTCTTTCAATCCGGCCAACCGCGAACTCATACGCCTTGCGCGGGCCGCGAAGGTGGAGGTGCTCGTCTCCATCGGCGGTGGATCGGCTTCGGAGGACAAGGTGTTGCGAGCCCGCTATTTCGCGCTGCTTGCCGACGACAAACGCGGGGCCTTTGTGAAGAAACTTTTCGACTACGTCGTGAAGCATCAGCTCGATGGCATCGATGTCGATATCGAGGGCCCGTCGATCAATGAAGACTACGGGGACTTCATCGCGGACCTCGCCGTCGCGCTGAAGCCAAAGGGCAAACTCGTCACCGCGGCATTGTCCCAAGGCTACGGCGGCGACCAGGTGTCCGATGCCGCGCTGCAACACCTCGATTTTCTCAACATCATGGCCTATGACGGCACCGGTCCGTGGGCCCCGGAGCATCCCGGCCAACATTCGTCACTCGGGTTTGCCAAATCCGCGGTCAAGTATTGGACCAGCCACGGACTACCGAAGGAAAAGGCCGTCGTCGGCGTCCCCTTCTACGGCTACGGTTTTGGCAAAGCGTTTCGCAAAGCGGGCTACCCCTATCCGGACATTCTCAAACTCCATCCGGATGCGGACCAGCACGACCAAGTGGGTGAAACCATCTGGCATAACAGCCTCCCGACGATCCGGGCGAAAGCGAGTTACGTGCTCGATGAGGACCTCGGCGGGATCATGATCTGGTCGTTGGATCAGGACGTGGAAGGAGACAAGTCATTGCTCCATGCCATCCACGAGACGCTGAATTAGCCAGGCCCCCCTCCAAACTAACAATTATGGGCGCGGCTGATGCGGACTTTGGGTGTGGGAAGAGCATCGCTTTTGGCGGTGCGGTGGCGACTTCGTCACATCCGCTGGCGCGGCATTCGGCATCGCTAGTTCCCTCAGATCAACCGGGTTTTCATGAAGCGGTCATGCTGTCGCCCGCTTGGAAATTTTCCAGAACTTCATATCGGCAGTTGGCGGAGACGGCTTATCGAAACCCCGTGTTTACGGGCCAGCGGCATGCGGGCTTGTATTCGCGGGTGGAACGGCAATTTTCGCGTCCCATGGACCGGGCCATTCCCCGTCACCGCGAGAAAGGTCCGGCACACAAGCTCCGTAAAAACAGCCTGTCTTGCGACTCGATCCCTTCCAGACTGGAAAATCCACCACCTCCAAACTGCCATCCATTTCCAACCCACCATGAACCAAGCACCTAACATTGACCGCCGGAGCATTCTCAAACTCCTCGCAGCCTCCACCGCCGCCCCGCTCATCCTGCCGAGAAGCCTGTTCGGAGCGGAAGCGCCATCGAACAAGATCACCGTCGGCTGCATCGGCGTCGGCTGGCAGGGCGGTGGCAATTTGAGCGGATTCCTCGGTCTGGACGATTGCCAGGTGGTCGCCATCTGCGACGTGGATGAAACCCACCTCAAGGAAGCCGTCGACAAGGTGAACGCCAAATACGGCAACAAAGACTGCAAGGGCTACAAGGACTTCCGCGAGCTGCTCGCCCGCAAGGACATCGACGCGGTCGCCATTTCCACCCCGGACCACTGGCACTCCATCCAGGCCATCGAGGCCGCCAATGCCGGCAAGGACATTTTCTGCGAGAAGCCGCTCTCCCACACACTCGGCGAGGGCATCGCCATGGTCGCCGCCGTCCAGAAAAACAAACGTATCTGGCAAACCGGCTCCTGGCAGCGCAGTGTGGCCTCGTTCCGCTGGGCGGCGGAACTGGTGCAGAACGGCTACATCGGAAAAGTCACCCGCGTCGAAGTCGGCCTGCCCTCGGGCCACTCGGATTTCGGAAAAACCGGTAACGACAAGCCCGACGGCCCGGTGCCTCCGGGCGTGGACTACGACCTGTGGACCGGTCCCGCGCAAATGCTGCCCTTCAACCCCTGCC
>JBEDKU010000773.1:0-2873 GCA_041172045.1 Verrucomicrobiota bacterium
CTTTTCATTCCCATCTCATGCTCTGGCGGCCAGCGGGCTGGCTCGCCGACAGGCGGCAGCAGGCTGCCGCAGTCCACGGGGTCCACTACGCGAAGAACAAATACCGCGCCACCCAGATCACACCAGCGATGGCAACGCAGGCGGAGCCGAGGGTCTGCACCTGCCGCGTCCATTTTTTGATCGGCCAGAGCAGGATGAAAGCGCCGATCAGGATGCAGATCTGGGCGAGCTCGACGCCGACGTTGAATCCTAACAAGGGACCGGTGAGCTGGTCGCGGGGGACGCCGCCGAGTTTTTCCGCAAGCGTGCCGGCGAAACCGAGGCCGTGGAGCAGGCCGAAGCAGAACACGAGGATCAGCCGTTGTTTGCCGAGTTTATGCGTGAGCAGGTTTTCAATTCCCACCCAGGCGATGCTGACGGCGATGAGCACTTGCAGCAGCGTTTCCGGCACCCGCACCACGCCGAAAATCGCGAGGGCCAGCGTGATGGAGTGCGCGACCGTGAAGAGCAGCGATTGCTCCAGCAGCGGCTTCCACTTGGGGATCAGCAGGAACAGCCCGAGGATGAACAGGATGTGATCCAGCCCGAGCACGTGGCTGAATCCGAGCTGCAACCAGCCACCGGTGAGCGGCTTGACGACGGGCGCGGATTTCCCGGCGTCCGTTTGTTTCAGGAGCATGAGGCTGCCGCCGGGCAGGGTGCTGACGATGTCCGCGTCGTCGCCGGTTTCCGTGAGGATGATCAGCTCGGTTTCCTGCTCGCCGGACCAGTGGATGCGCAAATCACCGGCGCCGGGGACGGGATCGACGACCAGCCGGGTGGTGAGCAAGGCGATGTCGCCCGCTTCCGGTGGCAGCTCGAAAGGGTCATTTTGGAAATCGGGAAATTCCACCCGCCAGGCCACCTCCTTGTCGGCGAAGGTGATGCGGATGAGTTTTCGCAGCGTGTTCTCGGTCTCCCTGCGGATCCGTGCGAATTCCTCAGGCGAGGATTTCATCGCCGCCTCACGACTCATCGGCGGACCGCCGGGGATGTTGCGGGTTTCCGGCAGCATGTAGGCGATGTCCATTTCGCCGGTCAGCCGCCATTCGTCGTCGAGCTTCTGGAATTCCAGCTCCACGGACGCCACCTGATGGGCGTGAAGCCACGGCGAGCATCCCAAAAAAACAAGCAGACAGGCGAAAATACGGGCGAAGTTCATGCGAAAAGAAACCTGCCGCTACGCTTAGAAGTCTGCGGCGGATTTGGCCACCACGAACCGTCGGGGCTTGATTTCACGGGGATTTTAAACGAAAAAAAACCGGAAACTCGCCGCTTTACAAGGTCCGAAGCGACACCCATAGTCCCGCGCCCATGACTTTTGCTGTTATCGACTGGCTTTCCATTAGCATCAACCTCCTGCTCGTGATCTTCGTGATCGTCTGCTTGTTGATGACCCTGATCATCTTGATGCAACGTCCGAAACAAGAAGGCCTGGGCGCGGCGTTCGGCGGCGGTGTGACCGACCAGGTGTTCGGTGCCCGCACCACCAACGTGCTGCAGCGCGGCACGGTTTATCTCGGATCCCTGTTTTTCATCCTGAGTCTGACGCTTGCGGTCCTCATCGGCCAAAAGAACAAAACCGTCAGCACCATCACCGCGGCGGACACCGCCGCCAAGGTGGAAGAGACGAAGCCGGTGAAAGCGCCGGAGACCGTCGTCCCGAAATCGCTTCAGGAAGAACTGCCACCCGCCGAACCGACGCCAGCCGAGACTCCCGCTCCTGCGGAGGTGCCTGCCGACGCTCCCAAGGAAATCACGGTCGCACCGGAGGCAACGCCCGCCGCTCCAGCCGAGACGACGCCGACCGAAACCGCCCCACCGGCGGAACCTGCCGCGCCAGCTCCCGCCGACGCGCCTGCCGCTCCGGAAACGGACAAAAAGCCGGCAGACAATTGAGCTCCCCCCTAACGCTATCCCGGCGTGAAGGACACCGAGCACGATCCATCCGCCGTCCCGGTTTGGGCGCGTGAGGACGCCTTTCCAGAAGCTCCGCAAGGATGGGGCTGGGTGGACCGAAAAAGAATTTCGCACCCCTGCTCCTCGCTGGAATCCCTGACCACCGCGATCCGCGACGACCGCGACGCCAGCGTGACCCTGGTCTGGGCCCCCGGCCATGCCCGGATGATCCTGCCGGAAGAACTCGAGGGCATGAGCGAGGCCCTGAGAACCGCCCGCGAGCGCTGGACGCGGGACGACTTGGACGATGCGCGGGGCAAGCTGCGCTGGTTCGGCACCCTGCTCGCCGGACTCGCGACCTACACGTTTTTCGGCGGATTTCTGCTCGCCGGACGCCTCGCCGCCCAATCCGGCACGGATGTCGATTTCCTCCAACGGCTGAAATTCGCCGCCGGAGCGACCCTCGGGTCCACCCAGTGCGGGCTCGTCCTGTTGATGTTCGTGATTTTCGCGTTCATCCCCTGGTATCAAGCGCGCAAACGGAAGCGGGAACTCGCGCACTGGTCGGAAATCGACCTCGCAGAAGTGGCGCCCACGATTCGTTTTGAAACCTGGCTGGAGCGGCAGAAGGCACCGGTGACAAAAATCCTGTTCGGCGTGATCACTTTGGTGGCACTGGCGCAGATCGGGGGCCGGGTAAAAACCGAGGGGCTGGGTTCCCTGATGTCGTTGTTTCAAGTCTGGGGCGGCATTTCCACCGCCGGCCTCGTCAAAGAAAACTACCTGCAAGGCGAGTGGTGGCGGCTTTTCACCGCGCCACTGCTGCATGGCAACCTGGTGCATTTCCTGATGAACATGGCCGCCCTCGCCTACTTGGGAAAACGGCTGGAAGTCTTCGCGCGCTGGCCGCATCTGCCGCTGGTTTTCCTGTTCGC
>JBEDKU010000774.1:0-5842 GCA_041172045.1 Verrucomicrobiota bacterium
CGTTCATCACGGTCCATCGACCGGCCAAATCGAATGGCGCTGCCGTCGTCATCTGCCCGGGCGGTGGATATGAAATGTTGGTGATGAATCCAGAAGGGCATGGGATCGCGCGATGGTTGAATGAGCACGGCATCACCGGTGTGGTGTTGGAATACCGGCTGCCGAAGGGCAATCCGAAGATTCCACTGCTCGACGCGCAACGGGCGATACGCATGGTTAGGTCGAATGCCGGCGCTTGGGACTGTGATCCGCAGCGTGTCGGGATCATTGGGTTTTCCGCAGGCGGGCATTTGGCGTCGACCGCATTGACTCACTTCGACGCGGGGGTTTTACTTGCAAGGGATCCCATCGAACAGTTCGGGTGTCGGCCGGATTTTGGAATCCTGATCTACCCGGTGATCTCGATGGGGCCGAAGGCTCACGCCGGCTCGAAACGCAACCTGCTCGGGCCGGATCCGAAGGCGGAAACCGTGAAATGGTTTTCCAATGAAGCACAGGTGACGCCGCGGACGCCCCCCGCGTTTCTAGCCCATGCACAGGATGATGCAACGGTTTCTCCCGAAGACAGCCGCATGTTTTATGACGCTTTGAAATCCCATCAAGTGCCTGCAACTTATCTCAAACTGCCAACGGGCGGGCACGGTCTCAATGGTTACAGCGGCCCGATGTGGAACGAGTGGCAGACCCAGGTCCTGAAATGGCTGATTGAAAAACGACTTTAAGATGAGACGATTACTCACACTCTTTCTTCCTGTTCCGTTCCCAAGACCCCTCATCCGACCGGTCTCTCTCTGCGTAGTCGCACTTCTATCCAACGGGCTCCCGTCGGCAAAGGCGACAACCGGTGACTGGACCAGTGTGCCCCTCGGCGGCGGCGGCTTTGTGACAGGTCTGGCGAGCAATGCCACCGGCAACTCCATCTATTGCCGCACCGATGTCGGCGGGGCTTTCCGTTGGGCGCCCACCGGCGACGCCGCTGGCAACGGCACTTGGGTCTCGTTGAGCGACGACATCGTTCCCTTTGGCTCGGCCAATGCCAGCTCGCTGATGGGGGTCGAGTCGATCGCGGCGGATCCGAACCATTCCAACCGGGTTTATATCGCCGCGGGAAATGGAATCTATCTTTCCGACGATCAGGGCGGCACCTGGACCTTGATCAGCCCCGTCATCGCGATGTTGCCGAATGGCGGCTTCCGGGCATGCGGCGAGCGTTTGGCAATCGATCCCAACAATCCCAACGTCGTCTGGTATGGCTCGGTAAACAACGGCCTGAACAAGGGCGATAAAACCAGCGGCACCTGGGTGTGGACGCAGATCCCGGCGACTGCCGTGCCTTTCGGGACGGTCAATGGCGGGGTTACCTTTGTCGTCTGCGACAAGAACAGCGGCAGCACCATTCTTTACGCCGGGGTGGACGGCACTACGACCACGGGTGGCATTTACATGAGCACGGATAACGGTGGGACCTGGACCAAGGTCGGCATCACCGATGGCCAAACTCTCAACACCCCCCAGCGCGCGCAAGTCACCAGTAACGGCATACTCTACGTGACGGGCGGCACCAACGGCGTCTTCAAGTTGCTGCGCGGCGCGTCCACGGTGCTCGTGCAACTTCCCGGCCTGCCCACCACCATCCAGTATCAGTCCGGCTCGGTCGTCTATCGAGGAGTGGCCGTGGACCCGAATGATGCCACCGGCAACACGGTCTATATCGCCGAGGGAAACTGGCAGTATCAGTATAACAATATTTGGCGCTCCACCAACGGAGGGACGACATGGGTCGCTCAGGATACGATTTTCAACGGCGTCAAACCCAATGGCTCGACCATCTCCAACGCGAGGACCGAGCCGGACGGCACTCCCTGCCTGACAGGTTACTGGTTTGGCAACACCTCGGCGCTGCTGATCAACCCGTCCAATTCCAGCGAACTGTGGGCGGCGGATTTTTTCGGAGTCACCCGCACCCGTGACGCCCAGAATCTGGGGAACAACACCCTGCCTCCCTCCGGCCCCGGCGGGTGTCGGTGGTTCATGCTTCAAAACGGGCAGGAGGAGACGGTGGTCGCCGTGGTTAAAAACGCCCCCGCCGGTGCCCGGTTGCTGACGGGCGTGGGCGACGTGGGGGGCTGCCGCTATGCGGATACGGCCCTGCGCCCCACCGGTGCCAGCGGCAATCGATTCTCTAATCCCTCCGGCGGCAACACCACCAGCCTGGATTTCTCGGAGAGTGATCCCAACCTCTGGGTCCGCGCCTCGGTGGCGCAAGCCTCCGCTTGGACGGCCGGCACCGGCTCGTTCTCCAAGGACAGCGGCGCGAACTGGCTGACGTTTGGCCAGCTCGATCAGACGTCCATCCCCCTCGGCACGGTGAACACGTGGGTCGAGTGGGATGTCGCGCCGTATCTGAAGCAACACCTCGGCGGCATGATCACCTTGATCGTTCGCGGCAATAGTACGGGCCCGCTCATGACCTTCGACTCCAAGGAAGGGGCCAACCCCCCGCAGGTTCTGATCAACGGCACCACTCCGCTCACCGTCACCGAGGATACGTTTGTGCAGGACGGAACCTCCGCAGCAATCAATAACGGCACCTCGACCACGCTGCTGGCCAAGCTCGACGCAACCAACTTCCAGCGCTGGACCTATCTGAAATTCGACCTGACCGGAATCACCTCCCTCACCACGGCCAAGCTGCGGATGTTCTTGCAGAGCACCACGGCCACGGCGCAGGCCGCGGTGTATGCCGCGAGTGTCACTTCGTGGACCGAAGGCGAGCTGACGTGGAATACGCGCCCGTTGCATCTGGGCGTCGCCGGCACCTATGCCTCCACGATTCCCCCGATTCTGGTGAACGGTTCCAATGGCGGCGGTGCCGGGCGCATTGCGATCTCGGCCACCGACCCCGGCCACATCGTCTGGATGCCGATCAACTACAGCCAGGCCACCATTCCGGCTTATTCCAGCAAGGACCGCGGCGTCACCTGGAATGCCTGCACGGGTGCGTTCAACTCGCCGATCGCCGGCGTCTACACGAATGGCAACAGCCTGGGCATGTCGGGCCAGTGCCTTGCCGCGGACCGGGGCAATGGCCAGTTCTACCTGGCCAAACTGGGTGGCGCGAGTCACTTGATCTATCGCAGTTCGGACGGTGCCGCGTGGACGCAGGTTGGCAGTGTCAACAACGGCGGAACCTATAACATGAGGACCCCGCAGCTTGCCGCGGCTCCGGTTTCCCCTGCCTGTCCCCAGGGTGGCGATGTCTGGTTATGCGATGACGGAACCTGGCATGTCCCCGCTGACAAGGGCTACGGTCTCTGGCGCTCCACCAACTCCGGCGCGACCTGGTCCACCATCACGACGATGAACCGGGTCACGGCCATCGGCTTTGGCAAAGCGGCCTCCGGCACGGGCTATGCGGTTTTCGTCTACGGGCTCAAGGGTACCACTCTTGGGATCTATCGTTCCGACGACTACGGCGTCAATTGGGTGAAATTGCCCAATCCCACCATCGAGGGGATCACCGCCCTCGCGGGAGACCGCCAGAACTTCGGCAATGTCTTCCTCGGCACCGGGGGCAGGGGAGTGTTCCAAGCGATTGAGATGGTCGCGCCCGCCATCACGGCTCAGCCGCAGGGCCAGAATGTGGCAATGGGCGGAACCGCCACCTTGAGCGTCACAGCGACGGGCACGGCTCCGACCTATCAATGGCGGTTCAATGGAAATCCCCTCGCCGGGCAGACGGCCGCCACCTTGTCCCTCAACGATGTCACCCTGGGGCAGGCGGGAAATTACAGCGTCACGGTGACCAATGCGGCCGGCACGGTGACCAGCGATCCCGCGTGGCTGACGGTCCAGGCAACCTACACGCAATGGGCGGGGACTCACTTCACCTCGCAGGAACTCGCCGCGCCGGAAATCAGCGGGATGACCGCAACCCCGCAGAACGACGAGCTGCCCAACCTGCTCAAATACCTCTTCCACATCGATCCGGCGGTTCCCATGACGGCCGCGGATCGAGCCGCCCTCCCGGCCGTGGGTCTGGTGACCCTCAATAGAAGCACGTATCTGACCCTGACTTACCGCTCGAACGCGGCGGCGACCGGGATGACCGTCAACCTTCAGGCTTCTGCGGATTTCGGAAGAACCGGTTCGTGGGAGATCATCCTGCCGGACGTGACGGAAACCCTCGCGACCGATGCCCTCACGGGCGATCGCATCATCCGCCTGAAGGTGCTGGTCACCGGGATTTCCCAGAAATTTGTGAGACTGAAGGCCGTATCTCCCTAATAAACCAACCGAAAGATCTCCCTCAGCCGCAGTTGCAGGGGTGGGTGGCGCCTTATGGCAGAGCGAAGGCGACATACGAGTCGCCGCTCTTGGTCCCGATCTTTCCGCCACCGCAGGCGATGACCACGTGCTGCCGACCGCCCACGGCATAGGTGGCCGGGGTGGCATAACCCGCGGCGGGCAATTTCACCTTCCAGAGTTCACGGCCGGTCTTCTGGTCGAACGCGCGGAGGTGTTCGTCGCGACTGGCGGCGATGAAAACCAGCCCGCCTGCCGTGACGATCGGTCCGCCATAGTTCTCGGTGCCGGTTTTCGGAACGCCCCTGGCGGTGAGTTCCGGCCATTCTCCCAGCGGCACGCTCCAGCGGAACTCGCCGGTGTTCAGGTCGATGGCGTTGAGCGTTCCCCACGGCGGCTTGACGGCGGGATGGCCTTCGGCATCCAGTAGCCTGTTATAGCCGGTGGAGGAGTAGGGGATGGTCCCCGTGGCATCGGGACCGCCGGGCTCAACCTTGCGGGCGGGATCATTCGCCGCGGGCTCGCCGAGAAGGTGGTCGATCAGGCTGTCCCGCTGGGTATCGGTGAGAAACGCGAATGACGGCATCACCCTGCGGCCGGTCTTCAACAGTTCCGCCACCTCAGGCTTTTTCATCCGCAGGCCGAGATCGACCAGGGAGGCAACATTCTGCGCCGCGTTTCCCTTCCGATCGGTCCCGTGGCATGCGACGCACATCTGGGCGTAGAGCGCCTCGCCTGCGGTTCCACGGGGCCGGGTCGGCACCATCGTGAGCACCCACGGCATTTCGTTGGCGTTGACATAAATGACGCCTTGGGGATCAGCGGCGGCCCCGCCCCATTCCGCACCGCCATCGAATCCGGGAAAGATGACGGTTCCCTGCTCGCTGGGTGGTGTATAGGGCGCGTGCGGGCGCAGTTTCGCGATCTTCTCCATCACCCCGCGGCGCAGCTCCGGGGTGAGATCGGTGATTTCATCCTGAGTGAGGAATTGCCGCGCGAAGGGCGCGGGCTTGACGGGAATCGGTTGCGTCGGCCACGCCGCTTCGCCCGCTAGGTCGGATGCCGGCACCGGCATTTCCTGGATGGGGAATAACGGTTCGCCCGTCTCGCGGTTGAAGACGAACACATGGCCGGACTTGGTCACCTGCGCCACCGCATCGATCTTCCGTCCTGCGTGGGTCACGGTGATGAGGTCCGGTGGCGCGGGCAGGTCGCGGTCCCATAGATCGTGGTGGACGAGTTGATAGTGCCAGACCCGCTTGCCGGTGCGGGCGTCGAGCGCGACCAGGCAGTTGGCGTAGAGGTTCTTGCCGATCCGGTCGCCGCCCCAGAAGTCGAACGCCGCGGACCCGGTCGGGCAGAACACCAAACCGCGTTTCTCATCCAGCGCGAAGCCGGCCCAGGCATTCGCGCCGCCAGCGGTCCGGTAGGCTTCCGGCGGCCAGGTCTCGTGACCGGGTTCGCCCGGCTCGGGAATGGTATGGAAACTCCAGACCAGCGCGCCCGTCCTGACATGGTAAGCGCGGATGTGTCCCGG
>JBEDKU010000775.1:0-5735 GCA_041172045.1 Verrucomicrobiota bacterium
CGTTGCTGATCTCCTTGCCACGATAGGCGGGCAGGCAGTGGAGAACGATGTGGCCGTGGGCGGCGTTCGTCAGAAGCGTGGCATCCACCTGGAAGCCGGCGAATTCCCGTTCCTTCTCCTGCTGGTCCTCCTGGCCCATGGAGAGCCAGACGTCGGTGTTGATGACGTGCGCGCCCTCGGCCGCGGCTTCGGGATCGGAGGTGATGGTGACGTTCGGCGCGTCGAGGTCCGCCATGAATCCTTGCGGCGGCTGGCAGGATGGCGGCGAGGCGACGACGAGCTTGAAGCCAAGCCGCTTCGCCGCCCACATCCACGAACGGGTCATGTTGGAGAACCCGTCGCCGATGAAGGCGACCTTCTTGTCCTCCCAGGTGCCGAGTTTTTCCTGGATGGTCAGCAGGTCTGCTAGAATCTGGCAGGGGTGCTCGTCGTCGGTGAGCGCGTTGATGGTCGGAAGCTTGGAAAACTCCGCGAAATCGACGACGTCCTGCTGGGCGAAGGTACGGATGATCACGCCATGGACCATGCGGCCGAGCACGCGGGCGGTGTCCTTGATCGGCTCGCCACGGCCGAGCTGGATGTCGTTTTTTGATAAAAACATCGGGAACCCGCCGAGCTCGCGGATGCCGACTTCGAACGACACGCGGGTACGCGTTGACGACTTGGTGAAAATGAGCGCCCACGTTTGTCCGGCGAGTTTCTGCCCGTCGCGCCCGCGCTGGCGCTTGAGATAGGCGGCGGAGTCCAGCAGGTGCTGGATTTCCTTGGCGCTGAGGTCTTCGATGGAAAGGAGATTATTCATTCGCGTGTTAGAATTCGGAGAGGACGGAGTGGATGGTGACCAGCGCCTCGTCGATCTCGGCGTCGGTGACGTTGAGCGGAGGCAGCAGGCGGAAGGCATTGGGACCCGCCGGCGGGACGAGCAGGGCGCGCTCCATCAGCTTGTTCACCACGACGAGCGCGGGTGTTTGTCCTTCCGGAGTCGGGATGAGTGCGGGGTCGAGGGCGATGCCGATTAGCAGGCCCTGGCCGCGGACTTCGGTGATGACGGGGAGGTTCCACGAACGGATCGTTTCGCGGATGCGGACTTCCTGGAGGATCGCGTTCATGGCGAGTTCCTTCTCGCGGATCTCCTTCAGCACCGCGAGTGAGGCGGCGCAGACCAGCGGGTTTCCGCCGTAGGTGGAGCCGTGCGAGCCCGGTCCCATCAGGGAGGACAGCGCGGTGCCGTCCTCGGCGACCGCGCGGTCGCTGAGCCAGAACGCGCCGATCGGCACGCCGCCGCCCATGCCCTTGGCCCAGGAGATGCCGTCGGGCTGGATTTCCGGCGCGATCATGCGCCAGGCCATCGCGTCGCCGCAGCGGCCGAAGCCGGCTTGGACCTCGTCGAAGAATAACAGCAGGTCGTGCTTCTTGCACAAATCCGCCACGGCGCGGATGAACTCGGGCGTCGCCTGGATCACGCCGCCTTCGCCTTGGATTGGCTCCAACAGAATGGCGGCGGTCTCGGGACGCACGGCGTTTTCCAGCGCGCCGATGTCGTTGAACGGCAGATGGCGGAAGCCGGGGAGCAACGGGTCGAAGCCCTCCTGGATCTTCGCCTGCCCGGTCGCGGACATCGCGCCGAGCGTGCGGCCGTGGAACGATTGCAAAAACGTGACCACCTCGTAGCGCTGCGAGCCATCGGCCTGCGGGCGCTTGCGGCCGAAGCGGCGGGCGGACTTGATCAGTCCGTCGTTCGCCTCGGCACCGGAGTTGGAGAAAAAGATTTTCCCTGGAAGGCGCACGTGGTGGGTGTTGATTTCCTCGGCGAGCTCGGCCTGGAGCGGGCTTTGATAGAGGTTGGAAACATGCATCAGTTGGCCCGCCTGGTGGCGGATCGCTTCCACCAGCCGCGGGTGGCAATGGCCGAGCGAACACACGGCGATGCCCATGCAGAAATCCAGATAGCTTTTTCCCGTGTCGTCCCACAAGCGCGCGCCGGCACCTCGCACGGGGACCAGCGGAAAGCGGCCGTAAGTGGGAAGAACGTGTTGCGCGTAGAGTTCGGGAGTCGTCATGAATGGGCGGGAAAGGGGCGGACCCTAGCGCCGTTCCGGCGAATGGCAAAGCGTGAAATTCAGCGGGCGGCTATTCCCGTTGTGGCGATCCGCCGATCGGGCGATCGGGCGATTTTCCGGCAATGAGCTTGCTATCGCGTATACAATCCACAATTCCTAGCGATAGCGATGATCGAAGAACCGACACCACCCCGCCTCAGCCCGTTGGCCACCCTGATTTTCAGTTCGCGCTGGCTGCAACTGCCGCTTTACCTCGGCTTGATTGTCGCGCAGGGCGTTTACGTGGTGTTGTTTCTCAAGGAGCTGTGGCATCTGATTTCCGAGGCCACCAGTCTCACGGAACAGCAGATGATGTTGATCGTACTCGGCCTGATCGACGTGGTGATGATTTCAAACCTGCTGATGATGGTAATCGTCGGCGGTTATGAAACCTTCGTCTCACGGTTGCGCCTGCACAACCACCCGGACCAGCCCGAGTGGCTGAGCCATGTGAACGCCTCGGTGCTGAAGGTGAAACTGGCGATGGCGATCATCGGGATCAGCTCGGTGCATTTGCTGAAAACCTTCATCGCGGCGGGCAGTCTCGGATTGCCGCTGGTCAATACCCAAACGGTGCCATCGAGCACCCCGGTGACCGCGGAAGGCGTGATGTGGCAGACCATCATCCACTGCGTGTTCATCCTATCCGCGCTGGGCATCGCTTACACGGACCGCGTCATGCTGGGCTCGCCCGCATCGAAGCCTGCGAAGCATTAGATGGATGAAAACGTCATTATTTGCCGGAGCGGATGGCTTGGGCATTGATGATCAATGCATCGGCGGAAGAGCCCTCGGCGACCTTGCCGCTCACGGTGACGGTGGCAAGGTTTGCCAAGCCGCCAACGCCTTCGATGGATTCCTTGAGCACGCGTCCGTCCGCACCCACGATTTGGATGGTGGCGATGCCGCGCTTTTTGTCTTCCGGCGAATCGCAGCAAGCGTCCCACGGCGTGGCGCATTTGTCGGCGGGGTCTTCATTGCAGGCGGTGAGCACTTCGGGATCACCGAGGATGAAGGCCGAACGGCCGGTGACGAACGGTTTTTCATTGCCCATGATTCTGCCGCTCACGGTGATGTCGTCGCCGGGCTTGGCGGTGGCGCGGATGAGGTGGATGGGCTTCGGCTCACCGGTTGGAGCGGCGGCGAGCACGGCGGAAAGTGCGGCGCTCGGGGCGTTTGTTGAGGTAGCGGTGACAGAGGTTTCCTTCTTGTCGCAGGAGGTGAGGAGGACGGCGGTGGCGAGTGCGAGGCAGGCGGTTTTTGTTTTCATGGGATATTGATTGTTAGGGCATGCGGAGAGCGGTGGGAAGCGGTGGCTTGAGGCAGCGGATGGCGGGCGGGAGAGCGCCTAGCAGGCCAAGGAGCAGCCCGGTCACGATGCCGGTGATGGCGACTCCGGGACCGACCTCCAAGGTGAAAGCGCCGATGGAAAACGGAATCGTCCGGCCGTCCAGCAAGGCGACGGCGGCGACAGAGGCCAGCAACGCGCCGGTGAGACAGGCCAGGGTGCTTTCCTGGACGAGACTCGCTAACAGCGCGCCGCGGCCGAAGCCGATCGCTTGCAGGGTCGCCATTTCCCGGACGCGGGAGGCGAAGGCGGCGTAAAGCGTGTTGACGCCGCCGAACAGCGCGCCCGCCGCGATGAGTCCCGCGGTGACCCAGGTCATGGCCCGCAGCGGTTTGAAAAAGGCGCTGAGGCGGGAGTAGTAGTCGCTTTCCCGCAGGGCGCTCAGCTCGAGGTCGAGACGTTGTTTCGCGAAGAGATCGGCCTCCGCGTAGTCGGCGGGATCGTCGAGGCGGAGGACGACGCAGGACAGCGTCTCGCGCTTGGCGAGCACCCGCAGATCGCCGAGCGTGGTCCAGATTTCGGATTCCAACACGGTGCCGGGTGCCGCGAAGATGCCCGAGATTTTCAGGGGCTGGTTTTCCAACGTGAGAATGCCGCCGACTTGGAGATCGTTCGCATTGAGGCCGAGTTTTCGCCAGGCGAGGCGGCCGACCATGAGTTCTCCGGCAGTGGGGAAATTTCCTTGAAGCAATCTAACCTCCGGATGGACGCGCAGCGCCTGGAGGGTGACGCCGCGAAGCATTGCCTGGCTTCTGCGCCCGTCCGGCAGGCCGAGGTAGTTCATGTAGTGGATCTCGCTGGAAACGGCGCGGATGCCGAGGGTTGCGGAAATGCCGGGCACTGCGGCTTCGGCGATGCCCGCGGTGCGCTCGGCGACCTCGCTGCGCTGGATGCTTTCCTCGGACCCCGCGCCGACGAGGATCACGTTTCTATCCGATCCGGAGGCGGACAGCACGCGCTTCATCCCGTCATTGATGGCGACCGAAGCCATCACCAGCAGCACGACCATGGCGCTGCCGCCGATGGTCTGGAGCAGTCTGGACTTGGAGCGGAACAGGTTCCGCACGGCGTAGGAGAGAGGGAGCATGGTCAGCTGCGGAGGTTTTTGACGATGGGCTGGGTCATGGCCTGCCAGGCGGGCCACAGCGAGGCGAAGATCCCGAGGACGAGCGCCGCGAGCACGCCGATGACAATCACCGTGGCATCCGGCTGGATGGCGAGGGTCTGGCCTTCGTTGCCCATGGTGAAACTCTGCCAGCGCAGAAACGCGGCGGCCATGCCCACGCCCACCACGCCGCCGGCGAGGCCTAACATTCCGCCCTCGCTCAGGACAAGCCAGCCGATGGCGCGGCCGGGAAATCCGAGGGTGCGCAGAACGGCGTTTTCCTTCACCCGGCCGCGGACCACGAGCAGTAGCGCGTTCGCGACCAGCCCCCCCACCGCGATGACCGCGCCGACGCCGAGCCAGCGGGTGAAGCCGATCAGTTCGACGAGTTCGGAGGCGGTTTCGGCGAAGAACGCTTTTTCCGGCCGGGTGTCGGTGGGTTCCTGACCGGTGCGGAACAGTTCGTCGATGGCGGTGGCCACGGGTTTGAGCTGGTTGGATGCGGTGACCCTCACATTGAACTGGGTGACCACGCCGAGACCGGCGCGCGAGGCTTGTTGGAGGAAAGGCAGTTTTACATAGGCGACATTGTTATCCTGCGCGAAGGGCGAGCGGAGGATACCGGAGACCGTGACGGTCACGCCCGCGGCATCGAAGCGGTCGCCGGGCTTGAGGCCGCGGCGCTGGGCGAAAACCTCGCCTAACAAAGCGCCGTCATCACGCCGTTGCCACTCGGTTTCGCTGCCTTTGATGATCTCGATCTCCGGCGCGAATTTCCGCAGCAACTCGTCGGGCACGCCGCGGAAGGTGATCACGTCGAGCGATGCGCCGCAGTTGTTGACGACGATCTGCACGGGAATCACCTCGCGCACGCCGTCGATCCGGCGGATCCCGTCGGCGTAGTGTTCGGGCAAGCGGCTGGCGGACGGGCAGAAGCGGTTTTCCCGATAGACCACCAGCGTGGTGTCCGCGGCCGAAGCTTCGGTCGCCTTGCCAAGCGAGCGTTGGAGCGTCTCCACGGCGGTGAAAAGAAACATGCCGGAAGCGACGCCGAAGATGGTGAGCAGCGAACGCACCCGATGACGGGTGAGTTGGATCCACGCAAGCTTGAGAAGATTGACCGCGGCGTTCATGAGTTTTCCAACAGTTGGCCTTTTTCGAGATGCAGCGTGCGATCCGCGGC
>JBEDKU010000776.1:0-2844 GCA_041172045.1 Verrucomicrobiota bacterium
CACCACGGTGACGGTCCCCTCCAGCGCTGGCTTGGTCGTCGGCCAATCGGTCATCAATGGCAACCTTCCCGCCGGCACTTATATCCGCCGGATCCTTAACGGCACCCAGATCGAGCTGAGCGCGATGAGCACCAATGCATCGGTCCAGAACAGCCAGACGCTTAATTTCGGCGCGGCCAGCTTCGCCAACAGCCAGACGATCAATGATGTAGCCCTGACTTCCAGTGCGACGATCACGGTCAATCCTGGCAGTGGATCCTCCACCACACGGCTCAGCCTCGGCAACGTCGCCGGTTCGGGCGCTTTGACCAAGCTGGGCAGCGGCACGCTCAGCCTCACCGGCAGCCTGACTTACACCGGCAACACTGCAGTCAGCGCGGGCACCATGGATTTCGCGCCTGTCTCCGGCACGAGCACGCTGACCGGCAACATCACCGGCTCGGGCGCCATCACCAAAAGCGGCAACGGCACGACGATCTTCGCCGGCGGCGTAGCCGGCAACACCATCTCCGGCACCCTTGCCGTGAACGGCGGCACGCTGCAGATCGGCAGCTCCACCACAGCCAACGACAGCAGCCAGCGCCTGACCTTGATTTCGTCGGCGACTGTGGCACCGGCCGCGACGCTAGTTCTGAATAACAGCGCGGCGCTAGCCGATGGAAACGCCCCGATTACCTTGGCCGGTAATCTGACCGGCGACACCACCGGCATCGCCTCGGGTGGTTTCCACAACCGGCTTGGCGCGCTGACCATGAACGGCGGTACCCTGACCACCTACAATGGCGCCAGCTTGGGGTTCCAAGCCTACGCTTTAAGAGACGACGTGGCGGTCGGGGGTTCCTCCGCCTCCACCGTTGCCGCTGGCGGAACCAGTGGCAACAATGGCATCCACTTGGCCAGTAGCGCGGCCGGCGTGACCCGCATCTTCGACGTGGCCGATGCCACCTCCAGTCCGGCCGCCGATTTGATCGTTTCGGCGAGGCTCCTGAATTCGTCTAACGCCGGAGAAGCAACCGGCCTGACCAAGAGCGGAGCCGGCACGATGCTGCTCTCCGGCACCAACAGCTACACCGGCGCGACCAACGTCACCGGCGGCACACTGATCGTGAACGGCAACATCTCCACCAGCTCGCTCACCACCGTGGCCATTGGCGCGACGCTTGGCGGATCCGGCAGCGTCGGTGCCACCATTGTCAACGGCACATTCGCCCCCGGCAATAGCCCTGGCACGCTGACGATCACCGATACGCTGGGCCTTAACGGCGTCACCGTGATGGAAATCGACGGTAACAATGGCGCAGGAGTCACGGGCGGGCATGATTTCGTCAATCTGACCGGTGCCGGTGCGGCGGGCGCACTCACCTACGGCGGCGCGCTTACGCTGGACATGGGCACCATCTTCACCACGGGATCCTACTCGTGGGACCTGTTTGATATGGCCAGCGAGACGGGAACCTTCGCCACCATCGCTCTCGCCGACCCGTATTCCGGCAATCTTTTGGATGCAGATCTCGACGGGGTGTGGGATCTCACCAGTGGCAGCAATACTTGGCAGTTCACCGAGTCCACCGGGGTGCTCGGCCTGACCGTCGTCCCTGAGCCGAACGCCGCCGCGATCATCGGCGGCTTTGGTGTGCTCGCGCTACTTCGCCGCCGTCGCTGAGCGGTCGGTGCTTCGGTGCTTCGGTAGGCGCAAGGAGGAACCGGCTGGAACAGGCCCGCTGCCGCGGGCGCAGGCGGCCTAACGCAAGACTATCAGGGAGAGGCCGCCTGGTTCCCGGGAGAGCCGCGCCCGAATCGGGCTCAAACACCCCATCCCGCGGCACCCATCGCACGGAATCGTGCCCGTTGTGCGCCTTTCAGGCAAATCCCGGTGCCGAAACGTCGCCGCCATACACCGCCCGCCCCCTCATCCGGAAAAAACCGCGGTTTTGGGACAGGCCCATATGGCAACAGTCATAAGTGAAGCCCTTCGAAAAGGGACTGACTTGAAGGCAGCCTTTCTCGAAGCTGGCATCCTGCCACAAAATCCAAAACCTCCCAAGTGGGCAACTCCGCCCCTGATCAAGTAAGTTCCCACAAGGCAAATTAGCCAGCACAGCGCGATCGAGTAACATCGGCCGCCATGAAGCATCCCCATGCTTCATGGCGGCCATTTTCATTTTCCACTCCACAACCATCAACACCAACCACCATGAAAATCACCAGCGTCATCAGAAACCCGCGTTCCCTCCACCATCGATTCGTTTATTCCCGGACGCTTCCTCATCCCTGCCGAGGCCCTCAAGTCTGCGGCACGCGGCGACAAAGGAAGCGCCGCCCACTTCGCCTACACGGAGACGGCGGATGGCATCACGCTGACGCTCACCACGTCCTGCTGCGGCTTGTCTGTGAAGTCCGTCTATCACTTAGCAGCGAGTGCGGAGGACTTTCCGGCACGCCCCACCGTCCAAGGACTGATCACGGCCCTGCCCAAGGAAACCTTCGCTGCCCTCGGCATCGTCGCTGGGTGCGCCTCCACCGACGCTACCCGCTACGTCCTCAACGGCGTGTGTTTCACCCCTGGTGACGGCGGCATGCTGATCGCCACCGATGGACGCCGATTGGCTGGCGCTCCCGCCCGCGTTCCCGACCGGAAGTTCGTGTTGCCCACCACAGCAGTCCACGTGCTGGTCCACCCCGACTTCGCCACCCGCGACGCCGCAGTCCTGCAACCGGACAAAACGGAGGATTTACACATCCAGTTTCGCTCGGGACCGCACACGCTCATCGCCAAAACCATCGAAGGCCACTATCCGGGCTATCAACACGTGATTCCAAGCCACCTCCCGGAATCCGTCACCA
>JBEDKU010000777.1:0-4590 GCA_041172045.1 Verrucomicrobiota bacterium
CGCTGGGGATCACCTACACCATTGAGACGTCGGCGGACTGCACCACGTGGACTTCCAGCACGGCGCAGTATCAGAACGCCTCCGGTCCGCTGGCGACGGGCGATGGCGTCTCGGAAACCATCACCGTGCGAGTTTTGCCGAAAATCAATACCCCCGCAACGCCCATGCGTTACGCCCGTCTCCGCGTCAGCGCGCCGTAGCAAGCAGGAAAGGGATTTCCCCCCGGTTCGGAAAAGAATCACCCGGGATTCCCCTTTTCACTCGATCTTGAAGCTTGGCAATCGGGCCTCTCCGTTCAAAAATCAGCCATGTTCAGCGCCAGCCAACTCACCCCGGATCAAAAAGAAGCCCTCAAGCAATGGGCCGCCGAGGGAGCCACCATGTCCGATCTCCAACGCCATCTGAAGGAGGATTTCGGCCACACCCTCACCTACATGGACACCCGGTTTCTGATCCTCGATCTCGGCATCGAGCTGGTCGAAGCGCCGAAGGTGGAACCGAAAAAGGAGGAAAAGCCGGTACCGGTGCCGACGGGATTTGTCACCGTCACCATGGACAGCCTCACCCTGCCCGGCGCGCTGGTCAGTGGAAAAGTCACCTTCAGCGACGGCGAGACCGCCGTCTGGATGCTCGACCAGACCGGCCGGCCCGGACTCGACCCGGATACCGAGGGCTACCGCCCGACGCCCGAAGATATCAAGGAATTCCAACTGCAGCTCCGCGATTTGATTCAGAAAAGCGGACTCTGAGCTTACCTAAATGCCATGGATCGACTCCGTTACAGACTTGAAACTCTGCCAGCGGCGTTAAATGCGTGGAAGATGCCACGCAAATCAGATCACACCATCGGGGCGCGTCGTCATCGCGGCACCTGGATCCTGCTGGCCGGCCTGATGGCTTTCATGGTCGTCGTCCGAGTATCCAGTCCACCCACGGTCACGCTGGAAAAACCCACCCAGAAGGTCGAAACCGCGTTTCTCACCCAGCTCGCGGATGCGCGGATCGACACGGCCAAGCTCAAACTGGAGCAAAACCGGCCCGATGAGGCGCTCGTCCTGCTCGTTTCCGCGCTGAAAAGCGATCCCGCATCCATGGAGGCCCCGACCCTGACGGAAACGCTGCTCGGCGAAACGACCTGGAACCTTCCGGCATTCACTCTCAAGCACCCGATGCCGGTGGACCAGCTCGCCTTCGCCGCCCCCTCCGCGCTGTGGGTGAGCCTTTCGGGAAAAAACAACACGACCGTCCGCTGGTATCTCGACACACCCCAAATCGAGAGCGTCCTGTTTCCCACCGGCGGCGGCGACACGCGCAGCCTGGTGTTCGACCCGACCCATCAGTCCGTCGTCGTCGAACGGAATTCAGTCACCTTGTTGTGCAACGCGGTGACGCTGAAGCCCATCCGCGATCTTGGCATGCTGCCGGACGACCTCACACCGTCGGCGGTCGTCGTCTTCACCCCGGACGGCCTGCTGATGGCGCACCCCACCTTCGTTTCCAGTGCGGATCGCTCGCTGGTCTGGCGGATCCGCGACAGCGCGTCTGGAGAAATCATCCGCACCTCCGAGCCGGTCGCCGCCGACCGCCCACGTCCGTTGGCCGCGTTTCTTGATCGTGAGCGGCTGATGGTTTTAGCCACCGATGGCAGCCTGCTGGAAATCCCGGTGTCGCCCGTCGATCCCGCGCTCACCACGCCGATGGCGGAGCCGGTGAAGCTTCTGCAGGCACAGTTCGCGGCAAACGGAAACGCCGTCCTCGCCCTTCAGGACATGGGCCCCCACCAGCCGCCGACCCAGACGATCATCGCCTACGGCGGGGACGAGGATGCGTCACTGGAGACCGGGGCGCTCATCAAGCGCTTCCCGTGGCACCGTCACCCGAACATGTGGTCCGGCATCATGAAGGACCCGGAGCACCAGCCGTTCATCGTCGAAGGAAACCTGGTGAAAATCCTCACCACTCCGCACGCGCCCATCGACACGTCATCGCCTGTGAGCGCGATCGCCTTCGGTGAAAAAAACGTGGTCGTCGGCGGCGAGGACGGCACAGTGACCATCCACCGGCTGCTGCCCCCACCGGCTACGGATCCTGCGGAACACTCGCCGGGCGTCATCGGCAAGTTGTCGTTGGAAGCCTTGGAAAACCTCGGCCACGCCCTGACCGGATGTCGTTATGACGAAACCGCGCGGACCTTCTCCCGCATCGGAGCGGAAGAGCGCCACCTCGCCTTCGCCAACTGCGATTTCCATGCGATCCTGTCGATTTTCCCTCAGTTGGATTTCTCCGCCCTGATCACGGAATTCAAAGCCGCTCCCTGCCGCACGCCCGGGCTACCCGCGTTTCACCCCCTCGCCGACCGCCTGGCCCAAGCCGCTCCCATTGGAAAATCGACGCCCGGCTTGGCAGAGATGAAAGACGCCTTCACCTCCAATGACCCGGCCAGGATCACCGCCGTCATTCAAACAGCCGGCGGCAAGGGGGCCGCGATGGCCACCGCACTCGCGCTTGCCTTGAAGTCCGAGCACCCCGAGTGGATCGTGGCCTGCCTCGCCCAAGCCGCCGACCTGCCACCGCTGCTCCGCCGCATCGCCGTGTCGCGGATCGCCTGGCTGCAAGGTCGCAAGGCGGACGCTCTATCAAGCTGGGCCGAGGTTTTCCCCGATCTCCGGCAAGTCCGCCTGCGCGAGGATTGGAGCGGCTGGGAACAGGCGGACTTCAAGCCCGCGCTCGACAATCTCGCCCAGTGCGTCCGCGACGAGCTGGCCGCGATCCGGATTTCCCCGGATTCGACGCCCGAACAACGTCGCGCGGTCGCGGATCGCCTCGCCGACGCGGCCACCGTCGCCGCTGTTGGAAAACCCCGTTTCGCGGCAGCCTGCCTGGAGGTAGCTCTGGCCTTATCCGCCCACAAGGAGGAATTTGAAACCACTTCCAGGCTCGCCCACACCGCCCGCAATCTCGGTGCGCCGCCGGAACCCTGCCTGCGGACCGAGGCGCTGGCCCTCACCGCCATGGGCGACTATCAGAACGCCCGCTTGCGCTGGGTCGAGCTCATCACCGAGCATCCGGTGGACACCCACTTGCCCGGTGATTATGCCGAGGCCGCTTACACCTCCTTCGAAAACGGCGATCCGCACCAGGCCATCGAAATCCTCAACACCGGCATCCGTCATTTCCCCCAAGACGGGAATTTCGCGATCCGCGCCGGCTGGGTCGCGCTGCTCACCGGAAATTTCGAGCGCGCCTACAAATACCTGATTGCAGGCAAACGCATCGGTTTCCCATCCGACAAGCTCGAAAACGCCACCGCCCTGCTCACCATCGCCGCCGCGCGGAACGGCGCGACGGACGACGCGACGGCCTATTTCGAGGACTTGGTCGCCATCGACCCGGCTTGGGAGGACCCCGCCACGCTCGACACCCTCGACTGGCCGGAAGAGCTGAAGAGCGTGCTCAGGGAATTCACCCTGGTCGCCCTCACGCCAGATCTTTTACCTGAACTTGCGCCCACCAGTCCTTGAAGGTGCCGATGAACACGTTGTGGTCCGCATCCACCTGATAGGCGTCGTGATCCTCGATATTCTTGAACTGCATGGTCAGCGCGTAATCCCATGACTGGTCGATGACCGGCCGCGGCATCACCTTCGCGGGCAGCGCCCAGCGGCCGCCGGCCACCAGTCCGATTTCGAACAATGCGGCAAGCCCCTGCTCGAAGATCGCGCGATCCACGTCGTTTTGATATTCTTCCTTCAACCAGAAATAAACATGATGCTCCATGCCGTAAGGAAATAAAGTTCACAGGCTGCCACCGCAAGCCCATATCCGACAGAAACGCTTTCCATGACCCGCACGCTTTTATTTTTCCTCGGCCTCGGTGTTTCCCTATCCGCCCAAGAAACGCCCCGCCAGACGACGGAAGCCCGGCTCTGGTTGCAGGTGCCCGCCGGACAAGCGCCCTTGCAAGACATCCAGGTCTCCTCCGGCAGCGCCACGCCGGCCCCGTGGGAAAAAGATCCCGCCGTCCGCGAACGGCAGATCGACGTCGTTTTCCCCGTCAGTTGGTGGGCTTGGCGCGAGTTCACCATCCGCTTCACGCCGGTCGGTGACGGCACGGTGGACTTGTCGCTCAACGGCCCGTGGGAAGAGGAAAAAAACGGCGCATCCTTCCGCAAGGAAGTCCTCTGGGACGACCTCAGAGCGCAAGGGACCACCCTCGAAAACGGCGGTTTCGAGTCCCAATCCGGCGGCAAGCCGGATGCATGGGCCCCCATCTATCGCGACTACCTCGCCGCCGACACCTGGCCGCTCGCCGGGGCCGCACCTCGCCAAGGGAAATTCCAGGCAGCCACCTGGCAGGGCCGCCCGCTCGCCCAGACCTTGAAGGTGAAAGCCGGGCAAACCGTCACCCTCAGGCTCCACGCCAAGGCCGCCCCACTTCCCGGCTTCGCCCCACCCAAACGACTCGACCAAGACACGCCCGCCCACCGTGCCGCCGCCGGGATCAAGCGCGGCGTCAATCTCGGCAACTGCTGGGACGCCCCCCCACCCTACTCGTGGGGCATCCGCTACACGCCCGGCGACATCGACCGC
>JBEDKU010000778.1:0-2678 GCA_041172045.1 Verrucomicrobiota bacterium
CCATGGGCGGGAGCATTCACACTCCAGCTTGCCGGGGGAATTAAAATCCCGGCGCGGTTGGCTGAAAGAGGTCCGCCCTTTTTATCCTTTGCCATCCGGCGATAAACCGGGACGCTGGCGGTGATGTTTTTGGATGGTCTGATTCTGGCGAGCGGAGTGGCGAATATCTCGCCGTTGTTCGCGCTGCTGACGCTGGTGCTGGTGCTCGCGGTGTTGATTTCCCTGGTGTTGGTGAAGTTCAAACAGAGCCTGCTGGTGGGCTATCTGCTGAGCGGCGTGCTGATCGGGAACTTCGGGCTGCTGTGGATCACCGGCATGGACAAGGGCAGTCCGGTGATCACGAATTTCGCGGAAATCGGCGTGGTGCTGCTGATGTTCACACTGGGCATCGAGTTCTCGCTGACGGAGTTCAAGCACCTGTGGCGCATCGCGCTGATCGGTGGCGGCCTGCAGGTGGGCATCACCGGGGCGATCGTCGGCTTGTTAGCGGCGGCGTTCGGATTTCCGATGGCGGACAGCATCGTGCTGGGCGCGGCGGTGGCGCTGAGCTCCACGGCGGTGTCGATGATGTCGTTCGACGACCTCGGGCAGCAGAACAACCCGGGGGCGCGGGCGGCGCTGGGGGTGGCGCTTTTCCAGGACATTTTTGTGATCGTGTTCTTCCTGGTGATGCCGGCGCTCTACGGCCAGGGCGAAGGCTCGGCGGCGGGGCAGATCGGTGTGGCGCTGATGAAGGGGAGCTTGTTTCTGGTAGGTGCCTGGCTGCTCGGGCGTTACGGCCTGACGCCGCTGCTGCACGCGGTGGCGCGGACGCGCAGCCGGGAGCTGTTCACGCTGACGGTCATCGGACTGTGCGCCGGGATCGCCTTCGCGGGCGGTGCCTTGAACCTGTCGCTGGCGCTCGGGGCCTTCGCGGCGGGCCTGGTGGTGAGCGAGTCGATTTACAGCCACCGGATCCTATCGGACATCCTACCGTTCAAGGATCTGTTCCTGGCGATCTTCTTCATCTCGGTGGGTTTGTTGATCGATCTATCGGTGATCGCGTCCGACTGGCACCGGGTGCTGCTGGGCAGCGCGGTGATCCTGGTTTTAAAAAGCGGGATCATTTTCACGATTCTCAAATGGATCCACCTGCCGGGGCGTCCGGCCTTGCTGGCGACGGCCAGTCTGGCGAGCACCGGTGAGTTTTCGCTGGTGCTCATCGGCAAGGCGGGCGGCTACCGGCCCTTCGATCCGAGCGTCGAGCAGATGCTGCTGGTCTGCACGGCGGTGACGATGGCGCTGGTGCCGTCGCTGATGCGCGGTGCGCTGCCGTTGGGGAAATGGCTGGAAAAGAAGGGCATCCTGAGCACCCGCAAGATCACGCCGGAGGGGATGAGCCCGGTGAAGGTGATCAAGGAAATTTCCGACCACGCCATCATCTGCGGCTACGGTCCGGTCGGGAAATCGCTCAATGAAGCGCTGAAACGCTGCGGCGTGGACACGCTGGTGATGGAGCTGAATTCCGAAACCGTCCGCGCCCTGAAACGCGAGGGACAACCGGTGCTGTTCGCGGATGCCACGCACGCGGAGGCGCTCGCTCTGGCAGGCATCGAGCGGGCGCGTCTGGTGGCGTTCACCTTCCCGGCGGTCAATGCCACGTGCGCGGCCGTGCCGCTGGTGCGCGAGCGAAACAGCGGGATTTTCATCTTCGGCCGGGCGAAATATCCGGCGGAGGTCACGCGGCTGAGGGAACTCGGCGTGCAGGTCATCCACGACGAGCGCGAGAGCGCGGTGGCCATGGTGCGGGCGGCCGTTTCCTCCTACGAGCGGGCGGACATCGATCCCGAGGAAGTGGTGGGCGACATGATGGAGGAGGCTTGATCAAAATTTCATCGGTTCCCGGAATCCTGCCAGGGTGATGAGCAGGATTCCGCCGAGTTCGAGGACTTGGTTGATGGCCCACTCCAGCAGATAGTTCCTGTGGAACAGGTCGAAGTGATAGAAGCTCATCATCCGGAGCAAGATAAAGACCATCAGGCAGAGCAGGCCGGATGACAGCAGCTTGTGCCGCGTCCAGAACGCGTGGCGGTGCCAGACGAACCAGGTTCCGAACACCCCGCTGCCACCGACGACTGCGAAGACGAACCATTTCTGCACCCCCCGCCGCTGTTCGTACCAGCCGAGGTGATGGGACGCCACCCGGCCGATGTCGGTGAAGAGCGATTGCAAATCGAGCTGTTTGTTCACGCCGAGCGCGACCATGCCGAGCGCGACGACGAGCCACACCCAGTCGCGCCGGCGGTGCCACGCCCGCACCGCGAGCAGTCCGGCGAGGAAATAGACCGCGACGGTGAACCAGCCCAAAAAGGTGGGATCGCCGATTTCCAGCTTCCAGCGGAATTCCCTAAGTATCTCCATGCGGATGGTTCACGACGGCGGCAGCTTGGATTCCCCGTTTGTTCCTGCAACCGCGAAAACATCGTGGCGGCGCGCTTTTTTCTCGGGTGTTCGCCGGGACTTCGACTAAGAACCTGCGCGTGGCACTGCTCCTGGCGATCGAATCTTCCTGTGATGAAACCGCCGTGGCGATCGTCCGCGGCTCGCCGGGGCAGGCGACGGAGGTGCTGGCATCGGAAATTTCCTCACAGATCGCGCTGCATCGCGAGCATGGCGGCGTGGTGCCCGAACTCGCCTCC
>JBEDKU010000779.1:0-3951 GCA_041172045.1 Verrucomicrobiota bacterium
GCGAGGACCGTGTGCCGCATCACGTCATCACCATGGGCATCGGCACCATCATGGAAGCCCGCCTGAATCTCCTGCTCGCCTTCGGGCCCAGCAAGGCCAGGGCCATTGCCGAAGCGGTCGAGGGGCCTGTCACTTCGATCAATCCGGCCTCCGTCCTTCAAATGCACCCGGTGGTGAAAGTCTGTCTAGACGAACCGGCCGCGAGCCAGCTCCAGCGCGCCGATTATTTTCGCTGGGTTTATGACCACAAACCCGCCTGGCAGACATTTTGATTCCACCAAGGAGCCCGATATTCATGAACACAAAAGCTGCTATTCCAAACCTTCGCGAAGTGTCCAAACTCTTCGATTTGCGCGCCGACTTCGTGAGCGGGGCTGCTTATGGTTCCGGTCACATCAATGACACCTATTGCGCCCACTTCGATCAGGGCGGCACGCGGCTGCGCTACATCCTCCAGCGCATCAACACCAATGTCTTCAAAACCCCCGCCGCGCTGATGGAGAATATCGGGCGCGTCACCCGTCACGCCCTCGGACGGTTGTTGGCGGAGAACCACCCTGAGGCCCACCGCCGCACGCTGACCTGTATCCCGGCGGTCGACGGGAAGCCTTACGCGGTCGATACGAAGGGGAATTATTGGCGGGTTTATCCCTTCATCGAGCGGGCGCGTGGTTACGATGAGATCGAGTCCAACGAGCAGGCGTTCCAAGCCGCCAAAGCTTTCGGAAACTTCCAGAAGCTCACCGCGGATCTTGGTGGGGCGCGACTGCACGAAACGATTCCTGATTTCCATAACACTCCCAAACGCCTGGACGCGCTGCGGACGGCCATCCAACTCGATCCGAAGAACCGCGCCGCCGAGGTCCGGGAACAGATCGATTTCGCCTTGGCTCGCGCCGTGGACTGCGCGCGCGTCACCAGCCTCATCGCCTCGGGCGACATTCCGGAGCGGGTGACCCACAATGACACCAAGCTCAACAACGTCCTGCTGGACGAAGTCACCGCCGAAGCCGTCTGTGTGATCGACCTCGACACCACCATGCCGGGTTCGGCGCTCTACGACTTCGGAGACATGGTCCGCACCGCGACGCCGACCACTCGCGAGGATGAAGTGGATCTCGGGAAACTTGATCTCCGCATGGATCGCTTCGAGTCCCTCGTCCGGGGATACCTCAGCACTGCCGGAAGTTTTCTCGCCGAGGTGGAGGTGGATCACCTCGCGTTTTCCGGGAAGCTTCTCACCCTCGAGTGTGGCATGCGTTTCCTGACCGACTATCTGTTGGGCGATGTCTATTTCAAAATCAAACATCCCGGACATAATCTCGACCGCTGCCGCAATCAATTCGCCTTCGTCGCGGTGATCGAGGGCAAGCTCTCGAAAATGGAAAAAATGGTGGCTTCCCATCATCGCGTCGAGGAACTTGCGGCCCTCAGTCTCTAATCCATGAAAATCCTTATCACTGGTGGATCCGGCTTCATCGGCTCCCACATCGTCGAACACTATCAGAATATCGCGGAGGAAATCCGGGTGCTGGACAATCTACGCACCGGCTACCGTCACAATCTCGACGGACTCGCGCACACCTTCATCGAGGGTTCTGTCACCGACCGCGGTCTCGTCCGCGAAGCGGTGCAGGGGGTGGACTTTGTTTTCCACCTCGCGGCGATGGTGAGCGTGCCGGAATCCATGTCGAAACCGGGCGAGTGCGTGGACATCAATGTCCACGGGTTGCTCAATGTGCTGGAAGAGGCGTCGGCCGTCGGAGTCACCAAACTGGTGTTCGCCTCGTCCGCGGCGATTTATGGGGACAATCCGACGGTTCCGAAGTTAGAGACCATGCTGCCCGAGCCGAAGAGTCCCTACGCGGTCACCAAGCTCGACGGTGAGTATTATCTCGGCATGTTCCAGCGCGAGGGCAGGCTGGAGACCGCCGCGTTGCGGTTCTTCAACGTCTTCGGACCGCGCCAGGATCCGCAAGGAACCTACGCCGCGGCAGTTCCCATTTTCATCGAAAAAGCCGTGCGAAACGACGACATCACCGTCTTCGGCGACGGTGGCCAGACGCGGGATTTCATCTATGTGAAGGACATCGTCGGCGCGCTCGCCTTCGCCGTGGAAACGCCGGGCGTCACCGGTGTTTTCAACGCGGGCTACGGCGGCCAGATCACCATCAACGATCTTGCCAACGGGCTCATCCAGGCGGCCGGCTCCACTTCGAAAATCCTCCACGCCCCCGAGCGTGCTGGCGACGTCCGGCATTCCCGCGCCAGTGCGGACAAACTGCGTGCCGCCGGTTGGACCCCAAATCACACCCTCGACGAAGGTCTTGCCCGGACCCTGGAATTCTTTCGTAGAGGCTAACAAATTGTAGATCGTTTCCACTCCGAACGTAAACCCCAACCCAACTTCCCATGTCAACATCTCCGGATTCCAACCCACGTCGTAGTTTCATCAAGGCCATCGGCGGCTTTACCGCAGCCATCGCTGGCGCACCCATGCTGGTCAACGCGCAGGCCGCGGTTCCGGCCCGCGCGTCCGGGGCGAAATATATGGGTGACTTCGCGGCGCCGAAGCTTGAGAAAGTCAAGGTCGCCATCATCGGTGTTGGTGCCCGCGGCAAGGGGCACGTCGGCCACTTGACGAAGATCGAAGGGGTGGAAATGGTCGGCATCTGCGATCTGAAGGAAGCCTTCGCCAATCGTTCCGCCAAACTTGCCACAGACCGCGGGCATCAGCCGAAAGTCTACACCGGTGCTGAGAATGCCTGGGAGAAAATGCTGGAGGAAACCCGACCGGACGCCGTTATCATCGCGACGCCATGGTCGCTCCACGCGCCGATGTGCATCAAGTCCATGAAGGCTGGAGCGCACGCGTTTTGCGAGGTTCCGCTCGCCGTCACCATTCAGGACATGTGGGACATCATCGAAGCTTCCGAAGCGACCGGCCGCCATTGCATGATGATGGAAAATGTCAACTATGGCCGCGAGGAACTGCTCTATCTAAACATGGTCCGCCAGGGAGCTATCGGTGAGCTTCTCCACGGCGAGGCGTCCTACATCCATGAACTGCGCAAGCAGATGGAAAACAACAACACCACCGGATCGTGGCGCACCTTTGAGTATGCGAGGCGCAACGGGAATCTCTATCCGACCCACGGCCTCGGCCCGGTGGCGCAATACATGAACCTCGCCCGCGGTGATGATACCTTCGGTCGGATTGTCTCGTTTTCCTCACCTGCCAAAGGCCGCGCGTTGTATGCGCAAAAATCCGAAAAACTCACCAACCCCGAGTTCAAGACGATGGAATTCAAAGGCGGCGACATCAACACCTCGATCATCAAGACCACCCTCGGTCGCACCATCACGGTGCAGTGGGATGAAACCTCGCCGCGGCCGTATACCCGGGGCAACCTGATCCAGGGAACCAAAGGCACGCTCGCCGGATTTCCCAACCGCATGGCCGTCGAAGGTCTTACCGGGAATTTCCACGAGTGGTCGGAGAAGGAGGCGTGGGAGGAAATCGCCGTTAAATACGAGCACCCGCTCTTCAAACGCATGGGTGAGGTTGCTAAAAAAATGGGCGGCCACGGCGGGATGGATTTCCTCATGATGTTCCGCATGATCGAGTGCCTTCGCAAGGGCGAGCCGCTGGATCAGAACGTCTACGAAGGATGTTTCTGGTCGGTCGTCGGTCCGTTGAGTGAAAAGTCCGTGAAGGAAGATGGCATGCCGCAGGTGTTTCCTGATTTCACCCGCGGCGGGTGGATGCATACCAAGCCGCTGGGGATCGTCGCCTGAATCATTTAGCCGATCGCGTCTATTTTGGTGAGGCGCGGGATGTAGTGGCACCGGAGCGGGTCGTGCCCGCCGCGGTGGCCGAACTTGAACATTGATCGCGATTCACTGACTCCGTGGCATCCGGACTTTTGGATCAGCCGCGGGCGCCCCTTC
>JBEDKU010000780.1:0-2508 GCA_041172045.1 Verrucomicrobiota bacterium
GCGAATCGGCACGCGCCCCACCCGTGATATCCGCCCTCGCAGTTCCGCCGGAAACAAGCCCCGCGCACTCCCCGGATAGACACACGCGCCCCAAAAAGATCCTTGTCGGTCAAAGAGTTAAAGGCGAAGCTCCCGAAAGTTTCCTCTGGATATCACATCCGGGGGGGATACGAACTAGGCTGTTCGCTAAAGAAATGAAGAGACGACTTCTCAAGCGTGCTGCGGCATTAGCCTTGATACTCTGCATCTATCCAGCAGGCGTAATCGCGTTCACTTGGAGCTACGTTCTGCGGTCAGATTTCGAGGGTGGCAGGAACGGCAAGCTCGATGCATACCGTCACTCGCTTGCCAGTGCGACAGTGTCCTACACCTTGGGAGAGTGGGCAGTTGACTTTACGACATGGATATTCGAATCGGGTGGGAAGGAATCCAACGTGATGGACACCCACAACAATCGGATTGGGGCGAGACTCGGGTCGAAGGCCATTACATTCTCCGACATCGAACCCGCCATTCGGCAAGCAGTTCAGAATGGTCATGTTTCCGCTACAGATTCAGATCAGATTACGTGGCTCCCGCCTTCCAAGTGGCGTGATAGCAAGCTATGGTGAAACGCCAACCAAGACCATCCAACTCATGAAGAAAGCGAACAAGACGGTAGTGGCAACGGCGGGTAACGTCTCTCGTTCGCTTCGCTCTGGACATCCATTCTCCGCCGTGCCACACCTTTGACGTTCGGCGAAGGAATGAACTATCAATGAACGATAAGTTAACAGTTGCACCCGAACCAGCGCCGGACACTACACGGCAGCGTCTGAATCGCATTCGTCGCGTGACTGCCTTTTTCATCGTTATTGGGTCCATGAGCCTTTTCGGCAGCATCGTGGGCGTTTTTTACTCGCCGCCCGTTGCCTGCTTGCTCCTTATCGTCAGCGGCGTCTTCAATCCGACTGGGTTGATCATCCGTGCACTAGCAGGACGCTGCGGACAATGCGACCGCCGCATCAGTCGGGCGTTGTGCTTTGGCGGCTGGCCGTGGAAAATTTCTTCCGCCGTTCGCTTTTGCCCTTATTGCGCCACCTCTATCGATGAGCCCCACAAGAGTCGATGAAGTTGACGGCGGTGGTGGATGTGGGTCACGAGCATGCGCCGGAGCGGGGGGACTTCGAACACCATCCGTTTCCAAAAGATCATCCGCCGCAGCCTCTATCGGCCTGTCTATCGGTCGTCTCTTTGATCAATCGGCGCCAGCGGGCCCCTGCAAGTTCCGCACGAGGAACTCCGCGCGGCGGCGTTTTCCGTAGGGCGTTTCCGCGGCGCCGTGGCCGGCGTTCATGATGGGCAGATACTCGAAGTCCTTGTTCGCCTTTTGCAGCGCGGCGACGACTTGCGCGGTCGATGCCGGGTCCACGTTGGTGTCGAGCTCGCCGACCACGAGCATCAGCTTTCCCTTCAATTTCGCGACGTGGGTGACGTTGGAGTTCCGCTCGTAACTCTCGTCCACGGGCCAGCCCATCCACGCCTCGTTCCACCAGATCTTGTCCATCCGGTTGTCGTGGCAGCCGCAGTCCGCGACGCCGGCTTTGTAGAAATCCCCGTGGTGGAGAAGCCCTGCGAGCGTGCTTTGCCCGCCGGCGCTTCCGCCGTAGATGCCGACGCGGGTGAGGTCCATCCACGGACGAGTGGCCGCGGCCGCCTTGATCCATGGGATGCGGTCGGGAAATCCGGAGTCCGCCAGATTTTTCCAACAGACGTCGTGGAAGGACTTGCTCCGCCAGTTGGTGCCCATGCCGTCGATGGAGACGACGATGAATCCCAGCTCGGCCATGGCATTCATGCCGGACCACGGGAAATAGGACTTGGGCACGAAATGGTCGTGAGGACCGGCGTAGATCTGCTCGACGACCGGATACCTTTTCGTGGGATCAAAACGCGTGGGACGGATGATGATGCCGTGGATGTCGGTCTGGCCGTCGCGCCCCTTGGCGGTGAAGCGCTCGGGGCGGCTCCAGCCGGATTTGACGAGGTCCGAGTCGTCGGCGCGTGCCAGCTCGGCGATCATTTTGCCATCGTCCGCGCGGCGCAGCTCGACCACCGGCGGTTGATCGACGCGCGACCAGGTGGCGATGAGGAATTTCTTGTCGGGTGAGAACTGGATGGAGTGGTCGCCGTCGCCGGTGGTGAGGCGGGTGAATCCGCTGCCGTCGAAATTGATCCGGATGAAATGAACGTGATAGGGATTCTGGTCGGTGACGCCGACGACCTTGAGCAGAAGACGCCGGTTTTTCTCATCCACCTCGACCACGTCGCGCACGTTCCAGCGGCCCTTGGTGACGGGGTTTTTGATCTCGCCGGAAACCGCGTCGATCAGATAGATGTGGTTGTAGCCGGAGCGCTCGGAGGTCCAGAGGATTTCCCGGCTGGCGGGCAGGCGGTGGATGAAGAATTTCTGCGAGTAGTCGATGAAGGTCTTGCTGGTGTCCTCGAAGATGGTCCGCGCCGATCCGG
>JBEDKU010000781.1:0-5907 GCA_041172045.1 Verrucomicrobiota bacterium
CATGGAACGGAGGCCCGCCTTTCGACGTGGAGCAAGTCACGCTTCCGGCGGGGAAAATCAATTTCCCTTTCCACAGCCATCAGGCGGTCTGGGAGTTCTATTGGATCCTCGATGGAGAAGCAGTTGCGAGAATCGGTGACCGGCGACATTCCGTCAGGTCCGGAGACTTCTTCATGTGTCCCCCGGGTTGCCCTCACCAGATCGAAGCCACCACGGATCTAACCTATGTGATTATCGCCAACAACGTGCAGGCCGATATTGGTTATTACCCGGACAGCAATAAATGGATCACCATGCCGGAACGCACCTGTTTCCGGGAAAGTGTCGATTATTACGATGGAGAGGAGGAACTCCTGTGAATTCGGGATCATGCAGTGGATGGCCCCTGCGTGGACCGAGGGAAACGCTGGCCGGTTGTGTCTGGCTGGCCAGACTGACTGATAAAATCCGCTTGCATCATGCGGGCAAGTTGCCAGCCGACTTCGCTCCGTTCCTTGGACACCCCCGGGGCGTCGATGGTCATTTTCTGCGACATTTCGGACTTGCCCTCGACTCCACCGCTGAAGCGATCATCGCAGCGCGTGATGATTCGGAAGTGGAACGATGGTTCCTGAGCCATCCCAACGCCTTCCAAATCGAGATCGAATCCTGGAACATCCTTGCCCCGAACTTGGGACGAACAGGATACCCCGCCACCGCGGAACTTCAGCTCGTGATTGACCGCTACATGGAACCGGAAGCGCGTGTTCCAGGAATCTCCACAATTTTCGACGCCATCGAACTCGATGACATCGCGACCCTGCGCAAACACTCAAAACCATGAGAATCGACTACGCGGCCGTCGAACCCGGCCTGATTTCACGCTTCCGCCAACTGACAGTGGAATTGAACACAACATCAATTGACGCAAGACTGAGGGCGCTCGTTGAGCTTCGTGTCTCTCAAATCAACCGGTGCTCTTACTGCATTCACGTTCACACCGAAGAAGCACATAAGCTGGGCGATTCCCGTGAACGCCTCGCCCAATTATCGGCATGGAGAGATTCTCCGGACTTCTTGGACCGTGAGCGAGCAGCATTGGCATGGACTGAGGCGCTGACGATATCAGGGGGCATGCATGATGACGAACAACAATTCGACGACCTCACGATTCATTTTTCCGAACAGGAAATCTTCGCTCTCGGACTGGTGATCTCGCTTGCGAACTTTTGGAACCGAATGGCGGGCGGATTCCGACGCTCCCCTCCAGCGACAATCTGACATATTCCAACTTTCCGCGTGACTCATGTCGACCAACTCCGGCAGATCCCACGTATCGGCCAAAATCCGTCCTGGTTCTGCAACCAGACTGAGGAAAAAACTTACTCGGGGTTGCTAACGCCGAAGAATCTCCGCGGATCGCACAGGACATGAAACAGAGACTCTGCTTGCGTTATATGACTTTGAATCAGACCACTATCCTGGTCTCAAAACTAACTCCCAAAAGTCATGCCAAGAAACCTCTACTCCCCTCGCCTATCCGACGACGTGGTCCGCGCGCTTTACCGCGAGGGGCTGCGCCGCCGCAAACCAATGACCGTCGTCGCAGACACTCTGCTCCGGCAGTCGCTCGGTCGCATCTCCAACGACCCGCCCCTATTGAGAGTCTGTGAAGACCCGACTCCCTACGGCGCAACGATCAACAACCCCGAAGCCGCGTAGGCCCACCACCACCTGAACAACAAAGGCCCGGCACCATGCCGGGCCTTTTCGCATCCAGCACCACGCTCATGCCCATCCCGGTCTTCCACTACACCACCGGCGACCGCTTCCTTCAAATCATCGCCAGCCGGGCGATCCTGCCCGCCACCGCGCATGTCACTCCGCCGGAAATCCCCGCCGTCTGGTTGTCCTCAGCCGCCGTTTGGGAACCCAGTGCCACCAAGGGTGTCATCGAAAATGGTATACGCCGCCAGGCAAGCCTCAGCGAACTCATCAGTATCTGCGGATGCCTAGTGCGGATCGAAATCGATCCCTCCGTGGTGCCTTGGCTCGGCTCCTCCGAGTTCCGTGAAGCCCTGCGCATTCGGCCCAGCGTTTATGATCGCTTGATCGCGGCGGGTCTCGAAATGGGAGCTGACCCGGCGAACTGGAGCGCAGTAGCCGGACCTGTCGCGCTCACCGCCTTCCGCCGGATCGAGTTCACCATCGAAGCTGACCCACCGCAATGGATTCCATGGCCGGGCTTCCGGTCGCGGGCCCACTGAAACCAACCCCAAACCAATCCATCCCCAACAAACAACCAGCCTAACCAATTACCATCATGGCCATCAAACTTATCGCAAATTACTCGAAACGCCTCGGCCTTCCCGGCTACTCGTCCCACCAGTTTTCAGTTTCTGTCGAGACGGAGCTGGTGACTACCGACGATGTCGCCGGTGAATCCGAGCGCCTCTATCAACGTCTCCAAGCCACCGTGGACGAACAAATCCTCCACACGGGCTTTGTCCCTCCTGCCGACTACGGCATGGAAACGCCTGTCCCCAATTCACCCGCGAACGGCGACCCAACACCCGCCGGAAAAGTTGCCAATTGGCAACGTGGACCCGCTTGGAAATGTTCGGACAAGCAGAAGGACCTGATCCTGAAACTCGTCGACGAACACCAACTCGATAAAGCCGACATCGAAGCCCTCGCCGTTGAACGCTTCGGCAAGGGCGTGCGCACCTTGAACAAAGTCGAAGCCTCCGGGCTCATCGACGAATTGCTCGACACCCACGGCGGCTCGGACCGTCAGGGTGACAGCAAGCGCCGCAACGGTTCCGCATACAGCGGAGCCAACGGAAGGAGGGCAGCATGATTGCTGTTCTTGAAAGTCCGGAAATCGTCTCCGGACACACACCCTCGGCGCAACGCTTGCCAGATCATATCAGCCCAACGGCGGCCAAGGCCTATTTGTCGTGCTCGCTCAAATTCTATTTCGAGCGAGTGCTTCGTATCCCAAAGAAGACACCACCCGCCCTGCATCTTGGCAAGGCGGTCCATGCGGCGCTCCAGGCCTTTCACCTGGCTCGCTGGCGTGGCGGTGACGATTCGCCCGAAGCCATCGCTGCCGCCTACGAACATGCGTTCACCAACCTCGAACGCAACGAAGGCCCGGTGCGGTTCAAAGATGATGCCGAACGCGACGAGGTTCGTCTCGACGGCCTGCGCGTGGTCGCTGCCTATCTCGACTCCCCGGAGGCGATGAAGGAAAAGCCACGCGCCGTTGAGGTGATGATGAAGGAGGACATCCCGGGACTATCGGTTCCGTTGACGGGTGCGATGGATTTGGTCGAAGGCAACTACACTCCGGTCGATTTCAAATCAGCCGCCGCCAAGCCAGACAAGGCCAGCGCCGCCTTCGACCACGAAATCCAACTCGTCAGCTATCAACTGTTGATGGAAGCCGCCATTGGCGAATCCCCTCCCTCGCTGGATTTGGTTTTCCTAGTGAAAACTAAGAAGCCGCAGACCATCCGGGTCAAGAGCCCGCCTGCCAACGATCAACGAAAACGGCGTGTGGTCACCCTGCTGGAAACCGCCGTGCAGGGCATTGCGTCTGGAAGGCATCACCCCCAACCCGGCATGCAGTGCTCTTGGTGCCAATATAAAAATGAATGCCTGGCGTGGCCTCCTGCCGTGCGAATAGAAAGGGAGGCAGCCTGATGTTCACCCGAATCATCCTGATCGTCACCGTGTTGATGCTCGGTGGCTGTCGCGACGAACCATCCTCCTCAAAGTCCGCCGAAGCAGCGCGGATCGAAAGGGAGGTGAAGCGGCGGGTCGAAGTCGTGGAAAAGGGACTCAAAGTCCGCCAGACCAGACTACACACGATCCGCACCACGGCCTTCGTCTTGTTGGCCGGCGGATCCATTGCCCTGCTTGTCTGGTTACAGCGCCAGCACGGGCTCCATCCGACTTCAACGTCGGAACGTCTCGCGCCCGTCACCCGCTGGCTCGATCATTACGCGGTCTCCTCCTCCGCCCGGGTCATCGAGACCCACCCACCGGAGCCCCAAGAGGGGCAACGCCGGAACCACAGTCCATCACAGGCGACTCGGAATACACCAAGCCCCAACCGTCGGAGAAACCGCCATGCGCCCAAGACCCGTCCTTGAGACACTCATCGTCATGGGCTCGGTCGGACTCCTGTTGGAGATCACCGAGGGTCATACGTGGGTCGTCATCGTTGCCGGAGCGGTCGCTGCCGTCTGGTTGCTCGCACGCAGCCATTAGCAGCACCCGCCTCCGGCAAATCAGTTAAACAGAACTCCAACCTGCGCCCGCCCGGTCCCCAGTGATCCGGCGGGCGTTACCTTTTCACCTGAAAACATAAACCAACAACCAGCCCCAATCCCAACATCATGAATCCTAACAACATACCCCAGAACCAAAACCACACCCTCCTCGACGGCATTTGCCGCCGGGGAGTCCTTGTCGCAACCTCCGTCCGTTACTGGCGCGGTTGCAAACGGCTCAATCCCGAAGACCTCGGCCTTGATCCCGCACACGTCTCCGACCGGCTCATCCAGCTCGGTCACAAACGCCTCATCCCCCGTGACGCGCTCTCGGCCTTCGCCCTGATCGAATCCCGGGTGCAGGCAACGGTCGAAAGCTCCAGCTTCCCGTTCCTGGGAGGCATCGGCCGCTTCGTTCCCAATCCCCGCCTCGGCGACCTCACCGACAAGCTCGACAAACTCCGCGATGAATTTCGCGAAGCCACGTTGGACTTCGTCGCCGGCTACACACCGTTGCGTGAAAACGCGATGGTCGAATGGCGTGAAGCCGCCCGCCACATGAATGGCAGCGCCGAACGCTTGATCCATACCATCGAGCAATCGTTCCCGCCTGCCGGGGACATCGCCAAGCGTTTCGGTTTCGAGACGCGCCTGTTCCAGATCGCGGCCCCTGACAGCATTCGCCTGGAGGTTGCCGATGGCATGGCGCAACTCGAAGTGGCGGACGACCGCCGCCGGATCGCGGAGGATGCGTCACGCCGCCTGCAAAGCGATCTAGACGGATTCATCCGTGAGAGCGTCGCTTCGTTGCGTGAGGAAACCGCGCGGCTCGCCAGCGAGGTTCTCGCCACCATCGACGGATCTGAAAACGGCGTCCACCAGCGCACGCTCAACCGGCTCACCACGTTCATCGACAGCTTCCGCACGCTGAACTTCGCCGGCGACCAACAGTTGGAAGCGACGCTCGAACGCTTCCGCCGCGATCTGCTCACCCGCAGCGCGGAGGACTACCGCAACGACAGCGGCGCGATGGCCAGTCTGACAGAAGGCCTGTCACGCCTGCGCGAAAACGCCGTGCAGCTCGCCCGCACGGACGCGCGCGAAATCATCTCCCGCTTCGGCCAGATGGGCACGCGCAAGCTCGCGGCAGTCAGTTGATCCAATTCCTTCCGGGTGTGCTCATCCGCACCCGGAAGCCCCTTTCTCCCAACACGCCACTACCCTCACACAACACGCCAATCCTACTCAACCAGCGCATTTTCAAACCACCACTCCTCTCACTTCTCTCACCGCTACTAAAACCACTCTTCAAGCCAACACACGACCCGAAACTCGCACGAAAGGCGGCTCCACATCATGAGCCGCCTTTCGCGCATCTGCTCCTAAAAACTAACAAACTTATGTCACACTTCACCACCATCCAAACACAGATCCGGGACTTGGACGCCCTCAACGACGCTTGCGTCGAAATGGACCTCAAGTTCGTCGCCAACGCTAACTGCCGGGGCTATGCGGGCATCACCCGCAAGGCACCACATGTCGTCCAGCTCAAAGGCCCCTATGACATCGCCGTCGATCCATCACCGGAGAATGACGGCACCTATGGCCTGACCACCGATTGGTGGGACGGTCACGCCGCCAAGGAAGT
>JBEDKU010000782.1:0-8292 GCA_041172045.1 Verrucomicrobiota bacterium
GTCCGGTGCCGCAGCCGATTTCGAAAATGCGGCGGGAGTCGTATCCGTGGATGCGGTCGATGGTGGTATCGATCCATTCGGAAACCTGTTCCTCGATGTTATCCGCGCCCGCCCATCCGGCGATGACGGAATCGAGACGGTCGAGTTTTTCGGTTCCGGTCTGGTCGATGGCGGATTGATAGAGAAGGTCCCATTGGTCCTGCCAGATGCCGGTGCCGTCGGACTGGCTGGCGCCGCGCAGGTAGGCGACGAGGCGGCCGTCATGGACGCTTGCCACCGCTTGCTCGACGGCGGGATGTTTTTCCATCAGGGTTTCAATTTCCCCCAGCTCGATGCGGAAGCCACGGACCTTGACCTGGTGGTCCATGCGGCCGAGGCATTCGAGTGAACCGTCCGGCGTCCAGCGCGCGAGGTCGCCGGTTAGATAGAGTTTTTTACCGGCGCGGAATGGCGATTCGATGAAGCGGTCCGCGGTGAGATCGGGAAGTTCGTGATAGCCGGAAGCGAGGCCGTCGCCACCGATGAGAAGCTCGCCGGCGATGCCGACCGGCTGCGGCTGCATGGCCGGATTCACGACATAAACCTGGGTGTTGTCGATCGGGTGGCCGATGAGGACCGGCCCTTCGCCCGCGGTGAGTCGTGCGACGGTGGACCAGATGGTGGTCTCCGTGGGGCCGTAAACATTCCAGATTTCCCCGCACAACGGAGCAAGACGGTTCACCAGGTCGCGAGGCACGGCCTCACCGCCGATGAGGATTTTCAGGTTGGATTTCCTCTTCCACTCGGCTTCCAACAGCAATCTCCAGGTCGCGGGAGTGGCTTGCAGCACGGTGACGTTGTGGCGGGTGATGGCGGTGGCGAGAAGCTGTCCGTCGAGCGTGGTTTCGCGGGTGGCGATCACGGTTTCGGCACCGGTGGTGAGTGGCAGGAAGATCTCCAGGCCGGAGATGTCGAATGACAGCGTGGTGACGGATAGAAGGACGTCGTCCGCGGTGAGTCCCGGCTCACGGCGCATGGATGATAGGAAATTCACCACCGCGCGGTGGGGAATGCGCACGCCCTTCGGCCGACCTGTCGAGCCGGAGGTGAAGATGACGTAAGCGGTGTCCTCCGGAGCCGAATCAACCGGAGTGAACGCCCGGATCGTATTCGCCGGCTCGTCCACCAGCACGACGTGTGCGGCCGATGTCGGAAGTTCCAGGTGGATGGAGGTCTGCGAGAGGATCACCGTCATGTGGGCGTCCTCCACCATGAAGCCGAGCCGCTCCGCGGGGAAAGCGGGGTCCATCGGCACGTAGGCGGCACCGCATTTCAGGATGGCTAGCAGACTGGGAACCATTCCGCACGAGCGCTCCAGGTGGATGCCGACGAGGTCGCCGCGTTTGACGCCGGCCGCTTGCAGGCGGGCGGCGAGCGCGGTCGAGCGGGTTTCCAGCTCGGCATAGGTGAGTGATTCATCGCCACAGCGGACGGCGCCGCGGGCTGGCGATTGCGCGGCGACCGCCGAGACAAGACCGTGGAGGGTGGCGGCGCGCGGATCGTCGCGATCCGTGGCGTTCCAGGTTTCGAGCGTGAGGATTCGTTCATCCGCTCCGAGCATGGGCAGGGCGGCGAGCGCTGCTTCTCCATCGGCGATGACGCTTTCCACCAGTTGTTCAAAAGCATTGAGCCAGCGGCGGATGGTCGTCTTGTCGTGGAGGTCGGTGTTATATTCGCATTCCACGACGAGACGTTCGTCGGTCTGCACGAGGTTGAAGAAGAGGTCGAAATTGACGAACTGTTTGGGATTCGTCTCCGCGTCCATTTTCAAGCCGTCCATGTGGATCTGGTCGATGCCGGACTTGTCGATGTTGAACATCACCGAGACGAGCGGCAGGCGGCTGGTGTCACGCGGCAGGTCGAGTTTCTGGAGCAATGAACCGAAGGTATAGTTCTGATGGTCGTAGGCCTCCAGGACCTCCTCCTTCACCGTCGCGGCGAATTCCCGGAACGGGCGGTTTCCATCCGCTTGCAGGCGCAGCGGCAGGAAGTTCAGGCAGTGGCCGACCAGCTCGTCGCGACCGATGCGGGTCTGCCCGGCGGCTGGAATGCCGATGACCAGATCATCCTGGCCGGTGAGGCGGTGAAGCAACGTGGCGAATGATGATAGAAGCGTGGCGAACAGCGTGCCGCCGAGCTTGGGCGAGGCCTTTTTCAAACGGGCATAGCGTTCGGAATCGAGCGTGATCGCCTCCATGGCTCCGGCGTAAGTCTTGACCTGCGGGCGTGGTCGGTCGGTCGGGAGTTCGAGAACGGGCGCACCTGTGGCGAATTTCCCCACCCAGAATCGTTCCGCGTCGATGTCGGGACGGTCCATCCGCGCGTAGTCCGCGAATGACATGGCGGGTGGCAGCTTCGGCAGTCGCCCGGCCTTGCGGGCAGTGTATGCGGCGGCCAGTTCGGCGAGGATCATGCCGAACGACCAGCCGTCGCAAACGAGGTGGTGCGCGGTGAACAACAACTCGTGACGCTCGGCTGATAGCCTGACCAGATGCAGCCGGAAAAGCGGACCGTTGGTGAGATCGAACGGGATCGAACTCTCAGCGCTTTTGATGAGTGATAGCGGCAGCAGCGCGGATGGCGAGTTGATGGCGAGGCTGGAGAAATCGTGCTCCATCATCTCTATCGTCCGGCTGGAGGGATGGAAATACTGCGTGCTTCCGTCTTCCGAAAAGGTGCTGCGAAGCGCGGGATGCCGGACGATTAGATCGTTGAGGGCCGCTTTCAGTGCCGGGGTGTCGAGCTCTCCTGCGAGATGGATGATGTTGGATTCATTGAACGAACAGTTCGCATCTTCGCCCATCTGAACGGCATGGAATATCTCCCTTTGCGCCTCGGTGGTTGGCGCGCTGTCGAAGCGTGGGAACGCGACGGGAGCGGGACCCGCTCCGGCGGGTGATGCCGGAAGGAATCCAGCGGCCTGCAATTCGGTGACCGAGTCGGTGAACGCCTTCACCACCTTGTCGAGGTCATCATCCGTGTGGGCGGTGGTGAAATAGAGCGGTCTGCCTTCCCAGACATGCACGCCTTTTTCACGCAGGAAATACCAGAGCAGGCTCGCGAATTTCAGATCCGGCGCGTGTTCGATCACCGCATAAGCGCTGAAATGCGGCAACCGGATTGGCACTTCGATTTTCTCGAAATACTCGTTCAGCGTGCGGCAGAGCCTGCCGACGCGCTCTTCCATCTCGATCTGCAAACGGGGGCCTTCTCCCATCAGATGTTCCACCACACGCCACGCCGCGGCGAGCGCCAGCGGGTGTCTCACGAAGGTTCCTGCGAAGAAGGTCACGCCGACTTCCGGGAAACTATCATCTCCATAGTTCCACCCGCCGCCGTCGAGGGCGTCCATGTATTCCTTCTTGCCGGCGAGCACGCCGATGGGCATGCCGCCGCCGATGACTTTGCCATAGGTCGCCATGTCGGCCTCGACGCCGAAGTAGGCTTGCGCACCGCCTGGAGCACAGCGGAAGCCGGTGACGACCTCGTCGAAAATAAGCGCGGTGCCGGACTTGGCCGTGATCGCGCGGACCTCGTGCATGAATTCCCGCGGTTGGAGTCCGGGCGCGCGGCTCTGCACCGGCTCGACCATCACCGCGGCGAGCTCGTGGGCGTGTGCACGGAGAATTTCCAACGACGCGGGGTCGGCGTAATCGAGCACCAGCATGTTTTCCACCAGGGATTGCGGGATGCCGGGCGCGATCGGCTGTGCTTTGTAGACTCCATTCACCCAGGCGCCGCGGACGAGGACTTCCTCGAACATGCCATGATAGTCGCCGGTGAAATAGGCTATGCGGCTGCGTCCGGTGATCGTGCGGGCGAGGCGCATGGCGGCCATGACGGCTTCGGATCCGGTGTTGCAGAACGTCGCGCGCTCCATGCCTGTCAGTTTGCAAATCGACTTGGCGAGTTTTCCGGCGATGGGTGACTGCGGCCCGATTTCCACGCCGGTGCGGAGTTGTTTTTCGATGGCGTCGATCAACCAGTCCGGCGAGTGGCCGAAGAAGTAGGTGCCGAAGCCCATCGTGATATCGACGTATTCGTTGCCGTCGATGTCCCAGATCTTCGCGTCCTTGCTGCGGGCCGAGACAATCGGATAGACCATCTCCTTCCACAGCGATTTGAATCCCGAAACCGCGCGGGGATCGGCATAATGCGGGCGATGCTCGGCGGTGTAGGCTTTCGATGAAGGAGTCTTCGCGACGTAGCGGGCGATGAGCTGGTCGAGCGAATTCTGTTGGGGATCGGTCAGTCCGCCTTTGTCTCCCTTGTCGATGGGTTTGTAAGGGCCGAAGCGGGTGTTGGTGTTCGTGTTGCGCTCGAAGTTCGCAGGCCATTTCACGGGGTTGGGACCGTGGACGGGAGCGGGCTGTTGGCCTGCGAGCATCGCCTGCATGAGCTGGAGATTGTTCGCCATCAACTGCTCCAATGGAGTTCCCGTGGCGGCGGCGACCGGTGCGGCGACCACCGCGGGTGTCGGTGCTCCGGCAGGCATCTCCTTTTCCAGATGCTTGGCCAGCGACGCGACCGTTGATAGATCGCCGAGCATCTGCCGGAAGGTGACCTTGACGCCGAAGCGGGACTGGATCGCCTGGCTGGCCTGGGTGAGGAAAAGCGAATCAAATCCGAGCTCGGTGAAACTCGCGGTGTCGTCATCGACGACGATGCCGGATAGATCGAGGACAAGGGCGCGGAGTTTTGAAACCAGGTCGGGGAGGCGGTCGGTGCTCATCGGGGAAGGGGATGGTGGCGCGTGGTTGGCGGTTAGCAGGATGCGATTGTCGCAGACCGCCGCCACAGGTTCCGCGGAATTGTCGATCCAGTAGCTCTGGCGCTCGAACGGATAGGTCGGCAGATGGAGTCGGGCGCGGTCCTGGCCCTTGAAAAACGCGGTCCAGTCGGGTGCGACTCCGTTTTTCCAAAGCTCGCCGGCCGCAGTGATTAGATCGGCGAGATCGGCGGAGGAGGATGGAAGCGTGGAGATCACGGGCGTGGTGCCACGGTCGGGATGCTGGCGGGCGAATGGCGCGAGCGCCTGGCCGGGTCCGACTTCCAGCATGAGCAGGTCCTTTTCTGCGAACGCAGTGGCCAGAGCCTCGGTGAAATGGACGGTGTGGCGGAGTTGGCGCGCACAGTAGCCCGGATCGGCGAGCGTCGCGGCATCGATGGCTTTTCCGGTGCAGGTGGAAATCCATGGAATCGTCGGCGGGTTGGCCGGGACCATCGAGGCTTCTTCTGTGAAAGTGGCCACGATGGGTTCCATCATCGCCGAGTGGAAGGCGTGGGAGGTTTTCAGCAGGCGGCAGCCGATTTCCTTGGCTTCGAGGTCCTTTTGAAACGCGGCGATCGCCTCGTGCGGACCGGATACCGTGCAAAGCTGCGGGCTGTTGATCGCAGCGAGATCGATGCCATCCGGCAGGGTGAGTTGCGCGGCTCCGGCACGCACGGCGAGCATGCCGCCAGCGGGAAGATCCTGCATCAAGCGGGCGCGGGTGGCGAGGAGTTGCAGCGCGTGTTCCAGTTTGAAAGTCCCGGCTAACACCGCGGCGACGTATTCGCCGATGCTGTGACCGATGAGCAGCGACGGCTGGATGCCCCAGGACATCCAGAGTTTCGCCAGCGCGTATTCCACCACGAAAATGCACGGCTGGGTGAGCGCGGTGCGGTTGATTTCATGGGCGGCGGATTCGCGCTCGTCTTCCGACGGGTAGAGCGTGGAGCGGACGTCGTGATGAAGCAAAGGAACAAGCAGCGCGGCACATTCATCGACAGCGGCGCGGAAGGCGGGTTCGGAATCGTAAATCTCACGGCCCATTTCGACATATTGCGAGCCTTGGCCCGGAAACAGGAACGCAACCCGTGGCGCCGTGGTCGGAGCGGTGGTCGATTTCCCCGCTTCGCGGAGTTTCGCGATGGCCTCGGCGGCAACCGCGGCCACGAGGGTGCGGCGGTGTGGGAATGCGCGCCGACCGGTGGCGAGGGTGTAGGAAACGTCCGCGAGATCGGGTGTTTCACTTTCAAGATGATCGGCGAGACGCAGCGCCATCGCGTCAAGCGCGGTGGCGGATCTGGCGGATAGAGTGAGAAGGTGTTGCTTGCGGCCGGCGGAGGTCGGTAGTGTGAGCGGTGCTTCCTCCATGACGACGTGGGCGTTCGTGCCGCCGACTCCGAAGGCGCTGACACCGGCGAGGCGGGGAGTTTCGCCGCGTTTCCAGTCGCGGTCTTCGCTGACGGGGGTGAACGGGCTGTTGGAGAAATCAATGCGCGGATTCGGTGACTTGTAGTGCAGCAGCGCGGGGATTTTCTCGTGGCGGAATTGCTGGATCGTTTTGATCAATCCGGTGACACCGGCGGCGCAGTCGAGATGGCCGATGTGGGTCTTGCCGGTGCCGATGGCGCAGAAGGAATTCTCTTCGGCACCTCCTTCGCGGAACGCCTTGGTGAGCGCGGCGACCTCGATGGGATCTCCCAACGGCGTGCCGGTGCCGTGTGCTTCGATGTAGGAAATTTCCGCCGGGCTCACGCCTGCCGAGGCTTGGGCGAGCGCGATGACATCCGCCTGGGCATTGAGTCCGGGCGCGGCGAAGCCGATTTTATCCGAGCCGTCGTTGTTGACCGCCCAGCCCTTGATCACGGCGAGAATCGGATCGCGGTCGGCGATGGCCTCGCTGAGGCGCTTGATCAGAACTACGCCGCAGCCGTGGCCGAAGACGGTGCCGGCGGCATCCGCATCGAAGGCGCGGCAGGTGCCGTCCGGCGAGACCATGCCTTCCTCCTGGAAGAGGTAGTCGCGCTGTTGGGGAAAGCTGATGGAGACGCCGCCGGTCAGCGCCATGTCACACTGATAGGTGAGCAGCGCGGTGGCCGCCTGGCAGATCGCGACGAGCGAGGTGGAGCACGCCGACTGGATGGTCATGCTCGGGCCGCGCAGGTTCAGCTTGTAGGACACGCGGACGGGAAGGAAGTCCTTGTCGTTGCCGAGCATCGTCTGGTATTCGGCGACTTGATAGTTTTTCGCCAGTTCCCTGCCTTTGCCGAGATTGTGGAGGAGATAGGTGTTGAGGCTGAGACCGGCGTAAACCCCGATCATGCCGGGATAGGCGGCGGGATCATAGCCGGCGTCTTCCAACGCCTCCCACGAGCATTCCAGAAAGACCCGGTGCTGCGGGTCCATCAGCTCGGCCTCCTTCGGATAGATTCCGAAAAACGACGCGTCAAACTTGTCCGGGTTTTCGAACATGCTGCGCGCGCCGACGTATTTGCTGCCATCCGCCTCGGTGCGGCCCGGGAAACGGGTGATGCCGTCCTTGCCCGCCATCAGGTTCTGCCAGAATTCATCGGGATTCTGCGCGCCGGGGAATCTGCCGGCCATGCCGATCACGGCGATGGCTTCTGGGGCTTGGAGGTCTTCGTTCATCGGTGGTTGGAGTTGCGGAATCGGGAAAAGCCGGCGTGTGCGAGGCGGGCCCGGTCCTGGGCGACCTTCTTAGCCGCAACCGGCTCCTTTGGAGAGAGGAAATCCGCGATGGCGCGGACGCTGGGCAGGGCGAAAAGATCAGTGATCGGGAACTTCCGCCCGACCATTTCCATCAAGCGGACGTGGATGATGGCGAGGTGGATCGAGTTGCCGCCGAGATCGAAGAAATTCGCGGTGGCGTCGGTCACCGGGCGGTCGAGGATTTCCGTCCATAGCGTGAGAATCCGTGCTTCCATGGAGGTGCCGTTTTCCGCCTCGGCCGAGATCTGGACAATCACTCCGGCGAGTGCGAGGCGGTCCACCTTGCCGTTGGGCGTGAGCGGGAAATTCTCCACAAAATGGAACTCGCCGGGCATCATGTAGGCGGGCAGACGGCTTGCCAGATGTTCGCGCAGCGCGGGGATCTCCACATCGCCCTGGACGTGGGCGACCAAGCGGTTGTTGCCGGCCACCACAACGGCCTCGCGGACTGCTTCATGCTCGTTCAGCGCGATTTCGATTTCACCAAGCTCGATGCGGAAGCCGTTCACTTTCACCTGGTGGTCGGCGCGGCCGCGGAATTCGAGAATCCCGGATGGATGGCGTTTGGCGAGGTCTCCGGTTTTATAGAATGAATCCGTGAAGACTTCCGCGGTGCGAGCCGGATCATTCAGATAGCCGCCACCGATTCCGGCTCCGGAAATGCACAACTCGCCGGTTTCTCCGTTCGGCAATGGATTCAGTGATTCATCAAGGATGGCGACGCGGACGTTAGGAATCTCGCGGCCGAGCGGGAC
>JBEDKU010000783.1:0-3977 GCA_041172045.1 Verrucomicrobiota bacterium
TGAAGATGATGATCTCACCAGCGCATTGAAAAAATGCCCGGAGTGGGACTACGAAAAAAAAGCGATCACCCGGACCATCGAGTTCGAGGAATTCATGGATGCGATTGATTTCGTCAACGATCTCGCCGAGATCGCGGAGGAAGCGCAGCATCACCCGGACATCACCATCAAGCACACCAAGGTGACGCTCAAGCTAACAACCCACGACGCGGGCGGCGTGACCGAGCTCGATATCGAGCTGGCGCAGCGCGTTGACAATCTGGTGGATTGATCCGCCGGATGCCTTTCCAAGGCAGGGTCGCCCGTCGCGGGTGGCCCTGCCTTTTTCATTCAGCGGGGGAGCATCAGCTCGTCGTCCTTGAAGCCCGTGAGTTTTTCCAATCCCTTGAGCAGGCTGCGCAGGGTGAAAAACAGAAAAATGAGAATGGGCACGCCGATGACCGCGAAGCCCCAGCCGGTGACTTGGGCGATGATGGCGTTGTATTTTTCCAACGCGTCGATGGCGGTGGCGTCGAAGCCGCGGAAGAACCACTGGGCGAGGCCCAGGTTCAACAGCGCGCTGAGAAAGAACGAGGTGGCGAAGAGCCGGGTGGCGCCTAGCAGAAGTTTGGCGTAGTCGCTCTGGCCGGAAATCTCGGCCACGCGGGTTTCGATTTTCGGGATGTCGAAGATGGTGTCGTTATAAAGAAAGACCCGGATCAGCGGCGTGGTGGAGCGGTGGGAAGTGAGGATCGCGACTCCCAGTACGAGCGGGATCAGCGCTTCCTTGAGGCCGAAGAGGACCCCGGCGTTGGACTTCACCGTGCCGTTCTGATTCCACAGATAGACGGTCAGTCCGCCGGAAAGCAGGACGGAGATGAGGCCGAGCGCGGAGAAAAAATTCCCTTTCCGAGTCTTCACGAAGTACCAAGCGCCATAACCTAACGGGAGTAGCAGCGCGAGAATCATCGCCTTCAGCGGGCCGATGTGCCAGGGCCTGGCAACTTTGCCGAGTTTCTCCTGCAAGTCCGGATCCTTGCTGAGGTAGCTCAGGATCAACACCGGGATGATCACGTTGATCAGGATGTTCGCGAGCGGGTGTTCCTTTGGCGTTTTCTTTTCGGACATGGAGTTTCAGGATAAAAAAAGAGCGGCCTCGGAAAAACCAAGGCCGCCCTTTCGGATGGATCAGACTTTTCCGAAGATCGTCTGGCCGGTCGAGCGGAGGTCGTCACAGGCCTCTTTCATGCGCTCGCAAAGGCTTTGTTCGCCCTTCTTCAGATAGGAGCGTGGGTCGTAGTGTTTCTTGTCGCCGACTTCGCCGTCGATCTTGAGCACGCCCTCGATGTTCTGGCACATGTGGGTCACGATCGGGCGGGTGAACGCGTATTGCGTGTCCGTGTCGATGTTCATCTTGACCACGCCGTAGTCGAGCGTCTCGCGGAGATCGCTCTCGGAGGTGCCGGATCCGCCGTGGAAGACGAGGTCCATTTCCGCGGCCGCACCGTGTTTGTCCATGACCGCCTTCTGGCCGTCTCGGAGGATGGAGGGCTTGAGTTTCACGGCACCGGGTTTGTAGGCGCCGTGGACGTTACCGAAGGTGGCGGCGAACAGGAACTTCCCGATAGGTTGGAGCGCTTCATAAACCTCCACCATGTCTTCCGGGGTGGTGTAGAGTTTTTCAATCGGGAGGCCGGAGGTGTCGTGGCCGTCTTCCTCACCACCGACGCAACCGGCTTCGACTTCGAGGATGATGCCGAGGTCGGCGCACTCCTGGAGCAGGGCTTTGGAAATTTCGAGGTTCTCCTTCAGGTCGACCACCGAGCCGTCGAACATGTGGGATTGGAAAAGCGGTCCTTTGCCTTCGGCGATGCGCTTGCGGGAAGCTTCAAGCAGTGGCTTGAGGAAGCTGTCGACCTTGGCCGGATGGCAGTGGTCGGTGTGGAGGGCGATGAGGACGTTGTGTTTTTCCGCGAGCAGGTGGCAGGCTTCGGCGAGCACGATGGCGCCGAAAGCCGCGTCTTTCACCGCGGTGCCGGACGCAAACTCGCCGCCGCCGGTGGAAACCTGGATGATTCCGTCGGATTTTGCTTCGGAAAAGGCCTTGAGCGCACCGTTGATGGTGGGCAGCGAGGTGACGTTGATGGCGGGGTAGGCGTAGCCACCCTTTTGGGCGGCGTCCAACATGGCGCGATATTGCGCGGGAGTAGCGATTGGCATGACGGCAGGCTGCTTAGCCAAGCGACGCGCTAACGACAAGCCGGAATACAAGGAATTCTGTAATTCCGTCCGGCTTGCGGCTTGCCAACCGTCGTCCGGCGCGATTGTTTCTCGCTTATCCCGATGACTTCGTCCGAAACAATTGTCTGCAAGCCAACGCCTTGGTTTCTTTTCCGCGCATTGGTGATGTTGTTGATGTTCGGCGTTTTCGCGGTGCTTTTTTACATCGACGGCTCCACCGGCTATCGGAAAAAGAACGAGAGTTTCTATCTTCGCAAGACCTTCCAGACCGCGAACGACGAGTTTTCCAAAATGAATTCCAGCGGTTCGCTCACCGCGGGAGCCTGGAAAAGTCATGCGGAAAAGCAGTCCGTCGCATTTCCGGAGGACCGCTCGATTTTGCCGGTTTCGTTGGAATTACCCATGCCGTGGCCCGCGATTTTGCGCGATTTCGAGCGGATGAAGCCGTTGCAATGGAACATCCTGTGGCGCGAGTATTCGAAGGAACGGGGGCTCAATGCCTCGGTGGAAGAACCCTACGACGCGCAGAAGATCCAGGAACAATGGATTGTTTTCATGATTTGCGCGGCCCTCGCGGCGGTGGCGGCGTTTTTCCTGCTGCGCACGGTCAACCGCTCGATTTCCGTGGATGAAGAGGCGCTCACCGACCAGCGGGGAAAACGCATCCCATTCCCGGATTTCAAGACTCTCGATCTCCGGAAATGGGACACCAAGGGGCTCGCCTTCATCGACTACGACGGCGCCTCCGGAAAGGGCCGGATCCGCATCGACGGCCTGACATACGGCGGTTTCAAAAAGGAAAACGACGAACCCGCCGAGCGCCTCATGCGCAGGATTCGCGAGAGGTTTTCCGGTGAAATCATCGAATATACCACCGTCACCCACCACGAGTCCACCGACGGCGAATCCAAGCCGACCTGATTGAACTTCCCTGAATCCGTGCTTTTCCACTTTTGATTCGTTTTCGGGATTGCCAAGTCCCTCCAGCCCGCGATAACCAACCCCAACGCCAACACTCAACAACAGCAACTCATGTCAGATAAAAGTATCGAAGCTCGTGTAAAAGACATCATCGTGGACCAACTTGGCGTCAACGCTGATCAAGTGACAACCGAAGCCAAATTCGTGGAAGACCTCGGCGCCGACTCGCTCGACACCGTCGAACTCGTCATGGCTTTCGAAGAAGAATTCGACATCGAAGTGCCGGATGAAGAGGCTGAAAAGCTTCAGGCTGTGGGTGACGTCGTCACCTACATCACCAGCCAGCAAGCCTGATTTTCGATAGGCGAACGCTTTGCGAAAGGGCGGGCTCCTAATGGGTGTCCGCCCTTTTCTTTGCAATCCACCCGATCCGGGTGACACTCCCTTGGCCATGCACTCGCAAGACGACATCCACTACGCGCTTGAGACCACCAAGGTTCTTCGGGAGCCGGACCGTCGGATCGACACCTTCGGCGAGACCCGCTTCGAGTTCCAGCTCATCAGCGAGCTGATGGACCGCACCGGCGAGGTTAGAATTCGCACCGGCGAGGTCGAGGCCATGCGCCCGCGCATCCTTCGGCCGTCTTCTTACAACGAAGTCCAGCTCGAAGGGTTCGACCCGTCGGCTAGAGCCCGCTTCGACAAGCTCGTCCAGAAGCTCAAGTCCGAGGGTAAGGACCTCGCATTCCTGCAATACGGTTTTCAGTTCAAACGCGGACAGGTTCATGAGGAAATTATTCACGACACCATGGACGCAGTCCGCGAGCGCGTGCTTG
>JBEDKU010000784.1:0-4584 GCA_041172045.1 Verrucomicrobiota bacterium
GTCGATCTCGTCGCACAAGGTCATGGTCACGCTTTGCGGGGCGTAGGCTTCCTCGAGGTCGCCGTCGGCGGTGTGGATCGACTTGATCTTGCTGGTGAACCCGGAGGGCAGCACCGACACCTCGTCGCCGGGTTTGAAAACGCCGCCGGCGACGCGGCCGGCGTAGCCGCGGAAGTCGTGCCACTCGTCGCTCATCGGGCGGATGACCCACTGCACGGGGAAGCGGGCATCGACGTGGTTTTCCTCGCCGCCGACATAGACGTGCTCGAGGTGATAGAGGAAGGTGGGGCCTTGATACCAGGGCATGTGCTCGGACTTGTCGACGACGTTGTCGCCGTTGAGCGCGGAGATCGGGATGTCGGTGATCTCGACGATGTTGTCGAGGCGCGAGGCGAAATCGCGGAAGTCGCTGACGATCTTGTTATAAACCTCCTCGGAGTAGTCGACGAGGTCCATCTTGTTGACGGCGACGACGAGGTGCTGGATGCGCAGCAGGTTGGCGATGAAGCTATGGCGCTTGGTTTGTTCGATGACACCCTTGCGCGCGTCGATGAGGATGATGGCGAGGTTGGCGGTGGAGGCACCGGTCACCATGTTGCGGGTGTACTGGGTGTGGCCGGGCGTGTCGGCGATGATGAACTTGCGCTTGGGGGTGGCGAAGTAGCGGTAGGCGACGTCGATGGTGATGCCTTGTTCGCGCTCGGCCTTGAGGCCGTCGGTGAGCAGGGCGAGGTTGACGTTCTCGTCACCGCGGCGGCGGGAGGACTCCTCCATGGCTTCGAGCTGGTCCTCGAAGATGGATTTGGAATCATAGAGCAAGCGGCCGATGAGGGTGGATTTGCCGTCGTCGACGGAACCGGCGGTGGTGAAGCGGAGTAGGTCCATGGTTGGGGTAGATGCTGAAATCTTGAAAACTGAGATGCTGAAATGAAGAGCGAGAGGTGCTGAATTCTAAATGCGAATCACTGAGTCTAGTTTCAGTGTTTCAGCATTTCAGTTTTCAGCTTTTATTTCAGAAATATCCTTCTTTTTTCCGGTCCTCCATGGCGGTTTCCGAGCGTTTGTCGTCGGAGCGGGTGCCGCGTTCGGTTTGGCGGGCGGCGGCGACTTCGGCGATGACTTCGTCGAGGTTGGAGGCGGTGGATTCGACGGCGCCGGTGCAGGTGGCGTCGCCGATGGTGCGGAAACGGACGATCTGGCGGGTGACCGGTTCGTGGTCCTGGGCCTTGAGGAACTCGGTGACGGCGAGCAGGGAGCCGTTGCGCTCGAAGACGTCGCGCTCATGCGAGAAGTAGATGGAGGGCAGCGGGATTTTTTCGCGTTTGATGTACATCCAGATGTCCATCTCGGTGAAGTTGGAGAGCGGGAAGACGCGGAAGTGTTCGCCCGGGTTTTTGCGGCCGTTGAAGAGGTTCCAGAGCTCGGGGCGTTGGTTTTTCGGGTCCCACTGGCCGAAGTCGTCGCGGTGGGAGAAGAAGCGCTCCTTGGCGCGGGCTTTTTCCTCGTCGCGGCGGCCACCGCCGAGGCATGCGTCGTATTGGTTCTTCTCGATGGTGTCGAGCAGGGTGACGGTCTGGAGTTTGTTACGGGAGGCGTTGGGGCCTTTTTCCTCGATGACGCGACCGGTGTCGATGGATTCCTGGACGGAGCCGACGACCAAGGAGGCGCGGATGAGGTCCACGAATTCATCCCGGTAAGTCATGGTTTCCTCGAAATTGTGGCCGGTGTCGATGTGGACGAGCGGGAAGGGCATGCGCGCGGGCCAGAAGGCTTTGCGCGCGAGCCAGGCCATGACGATGGAGTCCTTGCCGCCGGAGAAAAGCAGGGCGGGGTTCTCGAATTGCGCCGCCGTTTCGCGAAGGATGAAAATCGCTTCGGCTTCGAGTTGGTCGAGTTGGCTGAGATGATAGTTGGGCATGGTGGGGTGGATGCTGAAAATCTGAGAACTAAAATGCTGGGAAAGTGGAGAGGCTTGGGGATGGGGTAGGAGCTGGAAGGAAGCGGGTCAAGAATTAAATACTATCTTGGGTGGAATGGTAATGTTTTAAGGGCGGCTCTGGGATGATCGCGCTTCCGGGGCGAGGCTAGGCTCCGGGTGCGAAACAAAACAAGCCGAAGCGGGAGGGCTTCGGCTTGTTTTTTAACGCAATGGAGATCGGTTGGCGGTCAGAGCGGGCGGTGGACCGTGATTTTTTCACGGATGGCTTCGAGGAGTTCGAAGGCGGCGTCCTCGATGGTGGTGGTCTCGGTATCGAGAACGAGATCGGGGTTTTGCGGTGGCTCGAAGGAGCCGTCCTTGCCGGTGAAGTGGGCGATTTCGCCGCGGGCGGCTTTGGCGTAGAGGCCTTTCACATCGCGTTGTTCGCAAGCCTCGTAGCTCGCCTTGACATAAACTTCGAAGAGGTCGCCGCCGAGCAGGCCGCGGGCGAGGTCGCGCAGTTCGCCGCGCGGGGTGATGGCGGAAACGAAGGTGATGATGCCTTGGGAAACGAAGACTTTGGCGACCTCCGAAATCCGGCGGATGTTTTCCAAACGGTCTTGGTCGGTGAAGCCGAGGTTGGAGTTGAGGCCGGTGCGGAGGTTGTCGCCGTCAAGGATGGTGGTGAAGCGGCCCTGCTGGTGGAGCACGCGCTCGGCGGCATTGGCGATGGTGGATTTTCCCGAACCAGAAAGGCCGCAAAGCCAGACGACGATGCCCCGCTGGCCGAGAAGGTTTTCCTTATCCTGGCGGTGGAGAAAGCGATGGAACTCGGGATGGATGTTCATGAGGTAGATGCTGAGATGCTGAAAAACTTAAATGCGGAAAGAAGAAAGTGGAAGAAGCGATGCGGATAAACTGAAACGCGCAGGTGCAGGGCGATTGAGTATGAGACTCTTCTGAAATCTCAGATTTTCGGCTTTTACCCTTCGCTGCTTTTACCACTCAGAGGTTTTTCCGCACTTTCGAAACGATGGTGGTGAAAATGGCGATGATCTCTCCGGCCTCGCAATGGATGGCCGGGAGTTCCTGGTCATCGATTTGGCAATCATCGGCGAGGAGTTCCAGCCAGAGCTGGGTCTCATCGGCTTCCTGAAGGATTCCGTCGACTTTGGAGCAAAACTCGGCCTCTGAACGTGCCCTGGATGCTTCTCTTGCGTGCGATGCTACCGAAGTGCCGGAGCGAATCATTTGTTTTGCAAGAACCGCAACCTCCTCCCGGCCTCTGGGTAAACGGATAAACAGCCGGATGATCGTCGAGGCAAAAGCTTTGGTGCGGTCCCTTAGTTCGTGAGGCAAACGCATGGGGTAGATGCTGAAATGCTGAAATGCTGAAAGGCTGAAAGTAGAAGAATCGAGCCGGATAAACTGAAACGCGCAGGCGCTCGACAATCGAGCGCGAGACTCTTTTAGAATCTCAGCATTTCAGCATTTCAGCTTCTACCTCAAAGTCCCTTTCCGATCACAAAAAGGTCGAAGCCGTGGGCCTTCAGGGCGTCCGCGGGCAGGATGGCGCGGCCGTCGAAGACAAAGGCGGGCTTGAGCATGAGATCATAAATCCGCGGCAGGTCGAGGGTGCGGAATTCATCCCACTCGGTGAGCGTGGCCAGCGCGTGGGCTCCGGTGGCGGTGGCGTAGGGATCGGTGCAGATTTCCACGTTCGAAATGATCAGCTCGGCGGAGACCCCCGCATCGATGAGATCCTGATGGATGGTGGCCGGGCTGACGCGCGGGTCGTAAATCGCGAGGTGGGCCCGTTCGTGGAGAAGATCCCGGCAGACCTGGATGGCGGCGGACTCGCGGGTGTCGTTGGTGTCCTTCTTGAAGGCGAAACCGAGGATGCCGATGCGCTTGCCGTTGACGGTGTTATAAAGCGTGCGGACGATTTTCTCGACGAAGCGGCTCTTCTGCCAGTCGTTGAGATGGACCACCTGGCGCCAGTATTCGGCGACGTGGGGAAGATTGAAGGAGTCGCACAGATAGACGAGGTTGAGAATGTCTTTTTGGAAACACGACCCGCCGAATCCGACGGAGGCTTTGAGGAATTTCGGGCCGATCCGCGAGTCCATGCCGATGGCGCGGCCCACTTCATCGACGTCGGCGCCGGTGGCCTCGCAGAGGGCGGAAATCGAGTTGATCGAGGAAATCCGCTGGGCGAGGAAGGCGTTGGCAACGAGCTTGGAAAGCTCCGACGACCAGAGATTGGTGGTGAGGATACGCTCGCGGGGAATCCAGTTCGCGTAAACCGAGACGAGCGCCTCGACGGCGGCATTTCCCTCAGGCGTGGTTTCCCCGCCGATGAGGATGCGGTCCGGGCACTCGAGGTCTTCCACGGCGGTGCCTTCTGCGAGGAACTCCGGATTGGAAAGGACCTGGAACGTCGCGCCCTTGCGGGAGTTAGCGGCAAGGATGGACTTGATGGCGGTCGCGGTTTTGACCGGGATGGTGCTCTTCTCAACGATGATTTTGTTGCCCTCGGAAACCTCCGCGATCAGGCGTGCGGCGGATTCGATGTAGCGGAGGTCAGCGGCGCGACCGGCACCGATGCCGTAGGATTTCGTGGGGGTGCCGACCGAGACGAAGATCAAGTCCGCTGCGGCGATGGC
>JBEDKU010000785.1:0-2796 GCA_041172045.1 Verrucomicrobiota bacterium
AATCTGAACTTCGCTCCGGTGCTCGATCTCGATCATTTCCCGGAAAGCCAGAACGCCCTGCGCGGCCGCTGTTGGGGACGCGATCCGCAGCGGGTGATCGATTATGCGGGGCATTGGAACCGCTGGCTGCGGAAAAGCTCCGTCGCGAGCTGCGTGAAACATTTCCCCGCCTGTGGCCGGGCGCAATCCGATCCCCACCACGATCTGCCGTCGTCGCCCGCCACGCTGGAGGAATTGCTGCGCGAGGATGTGATCCCCTACACCGCGCTGATGCCGGAGCTGGACGCGATCATGCTGGCCCACGTCGAGTTTCCGAACATCGACCCGGATTTCCCGGCCTCGCTCTCGCCGCGCATCATCCGGCGGTTTCTGCGGGACCAACTCGGATTCGACCGGCATCTCGTGCTGACGGACGACTTGGACATGGGCGCGATCAGCAACCGTTACGGCCGCGGCCAGGATGTGAAACTCGCCATCGAGGCCGGCAACGATATCGCGTTGATCTGCCACCGCACCGACACGGCGGAAATCGCCGCCAAGGCCGTCGCGGAACTGCCGCACTGGATGACCGAGGAAGCGCGCGACCGGGTGGAGAGATTCCGCAGGAAACTTCATGGACCGCTGGTCTGGTCCGAGGCCAAGTGGAGCAAAACCTTTGATTCGCTGGCCGCACTCGCCGCCGCGGTGCCGGAAATCGAGACCACCCAGGCCGGCAGCCCGGTGACGGATTATTGATCCGCCGACATCATGCTTTGCCACCGGCGGGGAACGTGCTAAGTCCCGCGCCGATGAACCAAGTGCATTTGATCGGCGGGGAAAAAGGCGGAGTGGGAAAATCGGTGATGTCACGGGTCTTCGCCCAGTATTGCATCGACCGGAAGATCCCGCTCCAGGGCTTCGACTCGGACCGTTCGCACGGGTCGTTCATGCGTTTCTATCAGGATTACGCCGTGCATGTGGGATTGGAGGATTTCCAAAGCCTGGACCGCCTCGCGGAGGCCGCGCTGCAAGGCCGTGGCACGCAGGTGGTGGTGGACCTCGCCGCCCAGAGCAGCACTTCGCTGCGCGAATGGATGAACGACACCGGAGTCCTTGAGCTTTTCCGGGAAGCCGGAGTGATGGTGAACTGCTGGCACATCCTCGACGACGGCCGCGACTCGTTGGAAATGTTGGGGCGCCTGTTGGACGATTTCAAAACCGAGGTCCGCTACGTCGTCGTCCTCAATCACGGCCGCGGTGCCCGGTTCGACGCCTTCCACGCATCGCCTCAGAAGCTCCGCGCGCAGGAACTCGGCGCGAAAATCATCGAACTACCGAAACTTCACGAAGGCTCGATGCGCCAGGTGGATCACTCGAATTCCAGCTTCTGGGCTGCGATCCACGCCTCGGAAGACGGCAGTCAACTGCTCGGCCTGCTCGACCGCCAGCGGGTGAAAGTCTGGCTGCGCAAGGTTTACTCGGAGCTCGATTCGTTAGGACTGAACTGCGATTCCCGTCAGCTGCCCGCATTTAGCGGTTCCCAGTTCTCAAAATAGGTGGGCCTGGCCGACGGCGGTCGCCATCATGGCTGACGAACCTTTTCCAAATACGCCCGCATCTGATGGCGGATGTGGGTTTCATCCCGCAGGCACTCCGCGACTTTCGCCGGGGTGAGTTCGGCGGCGTGATTCAGGGCGTGGGGCAGTTCCGCGTCCCGGAAAACGCCCACCACCTTCTCCCGGTTCAGCAAGGGAACCAGCGGCACGTCCGCAAAGAACGTGAAAATCATGCAATGCAGCCGGTTGGTGACCACTATCGCGGATGATTTGAACTCGGAAACCACTTCCTGCCACGTCGCCGGAGCCAGAAACTCGACCCCCAGCGTTTTGCTCAGCATTTGCAAATCCTTGCCATCCTCCCGCTCGCAGGTCGTCAGCAGTCGGACGAGGTAACCGCCGGCCTGCAAATTTCTGATCATCGGGAGTAAATCCGCCACCCGCGAGCCGTCGCCCGCAGTGAGGGCGATCATCACGGCTTCCTCACGTGGTGCCGGAGGCAGATCCGCCGCCACATCCGCCAGCGAGAAGACACAATCCGCGCCGTTGACCACCCTGGGGGCGAATTTTTTCACGATTTCTCCCGAGTGGCTGTCCCGCACGACCAGGTTTCCGGATAAAAGCGAAAAACACGCCGCCAATCGCTGCACCGAGTAAGACTGGAGCAGCTTCTTTTTCACCGAAAACGGGAAAATCGAGAGGTTCCGGTTGCTCCGCGCCATCGCGCAGAGGACGGACAACATGGTGATGCCATTGGAAAACCCACTCCACTGCTCACCGCCCGCGAAAAATACCGCCTCGTAATCGGCCGCGGCGGATGCCGGGAATTTCTCCGCGTACTGCGCGCTCAGTCGGTCGATCAACTTGCCGCTGAGCCACCGCTCAAGCCCGATGCGTTTGAAAACACTCAGCACCGGCGGGATCCGCGTGAACGGCGTCTTGCCCTTGTAAATAAAAGGCGGGTGCGCCTGCCGCCGGAACGCCTCCAAGCGCGCCTCGTCCACTCCGTGCTGGCCGTGCGAAACGACGTGTTTCTCGCGACCCGGATAGCGTTTTTCGAGCTCCTCCAGCATGGCGTGAAGGATGGCGAAATCCCCAAGGTTCCCCTTCAGGTTCGCAAACAATATTAAGATTGGCGACAATGTCATGGGATCCGGGATGATGGATTTTCTCTCCAGTCCAAGCGCTTCAAGGCGATTTCCGCCAGTCCGGCAGTAGTGATCGCCTCCCGTTCCGGCTTGGGAGAAGAGTTGGGATCAAA
>JBEDKU010000786.1:0-6420 GCA_041172045.1 Verrucomicrobiota bacterium
CTCGGCCTGGATCCGAAAGTGTCCAGCCAGCCACCCGGCACCTTCGCTGGCGGTGTGCTCACTTTCACCAAGGGCCTCGATGCCAGAACCAACGGTGACGTGAGCTATGTGATCGAGCAGTCCATCAATCTCTCCGCCTGGAGTCCCGTGGTCAGTCAACCGGCTCCGGATGCTTCGGAGACCATCTCCTACACCCTGCCCGTCGGTCAGCCCAAGGAATTCGCCCGCCTCAGGACGACTCAGCCTTGATGACTTGCGGCCCGCCGCGCGGACCGACCATTCATGAAATAAAAACAACCCTCCCACCCGCCTTTTCTAGTGAAAAGGCGGGTGGATTGCCCTATTCCTTATTTGTCTGAAACCCGCATCTCAAAATCAGGTGTCCGCCATGTTAGCCCGCTTCCTCGTCGTCCTGCTCATCGCCAGCGGTTTTTCCGCCCGTGCGGACGAGTATGACACGCTGCGCTTGAAGTGGCGGGACATCGTCGTCGGCACCGGTTACAACGTCGCCGATCCGGACGTCGCCGCGCGGTTAGGCAGCATCGCCTATAATGCCAGCAACTACTGGACGGCGATGGATAAATCGCCGGCTCGCACCTATCTCTGGAGCGATCTTGCCAGCACGACCGTTTCCGCCCACGTCAGCAGCACCTACGGGCGTCTCCAAGCCATGGCGCTGGCCTATGCGACACCGGGCTGCTCGTTGCAGGGGAACGCCGCAATGCTCGCCGACCTCATCGGCGGACTCGACTGGATGCACGCCAACCGTTACGGCGCGACCTCCGCCCAGTATGACAACTGGTGGGACTGGGAAATCGGCTCGCCCTTGTTACTCACCGACATCGGCGTGCTGCTCTACGACCAGCTCTCCGCCACCCAGCTCACGAACTACATGAACGCGGTGAACTATCAGACACCCACGCCGGACATGACCCAGGCGAACAAAGTCTGGAAGACCCGCGTCGTCGGCGTGCGCGGCTGCATCGTCAAAAGCGCCGCCAAGCTGGTGCTCGCCCGGGATGCGTTCAGCGCGGTGTTTCCCTATGTGACCACCGGCGATGGCTTCTACGCCGACGGCTCGTTCATCCAGCATTCCTATCACCCCTACACCGCCGGCTATGGGGCGAGCCTGCTCGCCAACATGGTGCCCGTGCTTTCCTGGCTGTCCGGCTCGTCCTGGGCGGTGACGGATCCGGCGCAGGGGAATCTCTATCAGTGGGTGTTCGAGGCGTTCGAGCCCGTCATCTATCGCGGGGCCTCCTGGGACTTCGTGCGGGGCCGCGGCATCTCGTCATCCTCCACCGCCCAGGCCAGCGGTCACGGCATCATGGATTCCATCCTGCAACTGGCGCAATTCGCCCCGCCAGCCGACGCGAGCCGCATGAAGAGCATGCTCAAATACTGGGCCCAGAACGACCCGGTCCGCGGTTTTGTGGGCAACCGCCCGCTGCCGACGCTGACCCTCGCCAAGGTGCTCATGGCGGACCCGAACGTGATTCCGCGCGGGGAACTCATCGGCCATCACACCTTCCCGCAGATGGACCGCGTGGTGCATCTGGCACAAGGTTACGGCTTTGGTCTGAGCATGTGCTCCAGCCGGATCGCGAACTTCGAGTCCATCAACGGCCAGAACCTCCGCGGTTGGCTCACCGGAGATGGCAGGACCATCCTTCAGAACGCCGATCTCGATCAATACAACGACGCCTACTGGGCCACGGTGGACCACAACCGCCTGGCCGGCATCACGGTGGATGCCACTTTCAACAAGTTGCCGGCAGTGCCCGCCTCCATCGGCCCGCGGGCGCAGGGCCAGAGCACCCGCACCGCCTACAACTGGGTCGGCGGCGCGACACTTGGCGCATTCGGCAGCGCCGGCATGCAGCTCGACGGCTGGGGCGTCACCCTCACCGCGAAAAAATCCTGGTTCATGTTTGACGATGAGATCGTCTGCCTCGGCGCGGGCATTACCAGCACCGACAACCGCCCGATCGAAACCATCGTGGACAACCGGCGGCTAACCGCCGTTGGCGACAATCCGTTCATCGTCGATGGCGTGGCGAAGCCTGCCGCCCTCGACTGGTCCGAGGCGATGACCGGTGTGAGCTGGGCCCATCACGCGGGAAATGTGGCCGGCTCGGACATCGGTTATTACTTCCCGCAACCCGCGTCCCTCAAGGCCGTTAGGGAAGCCCGGACCGGATCCTGGGCGGATGTGAATGATGGCTCTTCATCCACGCCGATCACGCGCAACTACCTGCGTCTCGGTTTCGAACACGACTCCAATCCCAGCGGTGCCACCTATCAATATGTGGTCCTGCCCGGCCGTGACGCCCGTCGCTCCGGCCAATATGCCGAAGCCCCGCAGGTCACCGTGATCGCGAACGACGCCAACGTGCAGGCCGTGAGCGAGGCCACACTCGGCATCACCGCCGCCAACTTCTGGAGCGACACCGTGCGGACCGTCGGTCCCATCACCGTCAACAAAAAGGCCTGCGTGATCGTCCGCAATGACGGCACTTTCATCGATGTCTCGGTAAGCGATCCCACCCAGGCGAACACCGGCGCCATCACCGTGGAAATCGCAACCGCTGCCAGCGCCCTCACCAGTGCCGATGCCGGAGTGAGCGTCACCGGGATGCAACCGGGCATCACCATGACCGTGAACGTCAGTGGCTCGAAGGGGAGAACCTTCCGCGCACGGTTCTATATCGGAGCCCCGGAAATCATCGATCTCACGCCCGTGGCCGACGCCCATGCCTATGACGGCGCGGTGGACACGAACTACGGCACCATGAGCACGCTCGCCGTGAAAAAGAGCGGGGCTGGCAGCAACCGCATGTCCTACCTTCGTTTCAATGTTCCCGCATGGAATGGCGCGCTGGTGGGCGCGGCGCTGAAACTAACACCAGGCTCCGACACTTCGCTGCCCGGCCTGCACGGCGTGGCCAAGGTGAATGACAACAGCTGGATTGAATCCGGCACGGGCGGCCTCACCTGGAACAACAAACCGGCAACCTCCGGCGCGTTGCTTTCGACATGGACACCCGCCGCCAGCACGCGGCTCAGCGCCGATGTGCTCGCAGTCGTCACCGGAACCGGCCCACTCTCGTTCTGCGTCTACAGCACGTCGACCAACGACGGCTGGGTGGCCTATGGCTCCCGTGAAAACGGCACCGCCGCCAACCGCCCGCAGCTTTCGCTATCCATCGGCCACACGCCGCCCACCGTGCAACTCGGCAGCCCTGCCGATGGCGATGTCGTCACTCATGCGGGAGGGGTTTTCATCGCCGCGGAGGTGCAGGCCACGGATGGAACGGTCATCAGTGTGAGTTTTTATGACGGTGAAACCCTGCTGGGCACCGACACCACCGCGCCTTACTCCATCACCGCCACCCTGGGCGGAGGACCGCATCAACTTCGCGCCGTCGCCTCCGACAGCAACGGCCTCAGTCAAACCAGCCTCAGTCGTCGCATCGATGTGGCCTATCCTCCCGTGGCCAACACGGGAACCCTCGGAATGCTCAGAAATTCCGACGTCGATGTCGATCTTCTCACGCTTGCCAGCGACGTCGAGACCCCCGCCGCCCGCCTGCGTTTCAGCCTCGGGGCGGCGACGAACGGCAGCGTCATCCTGCTTCCGGATGGCCACACCGCCCGCTTCACGCCTGCCGCGAACTACAGCGGTCCCGCGAATTTCGGTTACACCGTCACCGACGCCACCACCGACGACCGCACCTTGTTCAACTATGATTTTCAATCCTCGGATGCCACCGATGTCGCCGGCCGGGGACGGAATGGCACTTCAGTCGTCCAAGGCACCGGCGGCGCAACCTATCTCCCGGACGTCCCGTCACCACTTGCCCCGCAGCACACGCAGAGCCTGCGGCTCACCGAAAATGGCAACGCCGGGGCGGCGCGCATCGAGCGTGCCATCAACAACGTCGGCCACGACTTCATCCAGGCCGACTGGACCATCGCCGGCTGGTTCAAACGGACGAACACCACCAACATCGACACCTTTCTCCAACTCGGTGAGTCCGGCGGCTGGGGCAACAACGCCCTGACGCTCGTCATTCCTAACGGCAGTAACAACCTCGAACTCCGCAACTACGCCGGAACCGTCCAGAACGTCGGGATCATCAAATACGGAGTGACCACCGGCGTCTGGCACCACTTCGCCATCGTCCGCGGTGGCGCCACCATCAGCTTCTATCTGAATGGCGTTCTCGTCGGCAGCGACGGCGACTTCAGCCTCACTTTTGATGTCGCCAAACCGCTCAAGCTGGGTGGCGTTTCCTCATCGACGGGCAGCACGCTCTGGGAACGGTGGTGGAATGGTTCAATGGCGGATCCCGCGGTCTTCGATAGCGCGCTGAGTGCCGCCGAGGTGATCAAACTCGGCGCCCTTCCCACCGCGAACTTCGGTGGACAGAGCGCGAGCGGTTCGGTGAATGTCTCGGTGCTCCATCCGCCGGTCGCCAACAGCGGAAATTCAGTCACCACGCAGGGCATGCCGGTGGACGTTGATCTATCCACTCTCGGTAGCGATGTGGAAACACCCTCAGGACAACTCCTCTTCACCGTCGGCAATGCCGCGAATGGCAGTGTCGTGCTGCTCGCCGACGGTCGCACCGCGCGCTTCACACCGGCGGCCGGCTACACCGGTCCGGCCGGTTTCAGCTACACCGTCGCCGACACCACCGCTGACTCGCGCGTGTTCCTGAATTACCGCTTCCAGTCTGGAAACGCCGCCGACAGCTCCGGCCGCGGCCGTGACGGAGTTTTGAGCATTCAAGGCACCGGTTCCGTCGCATCCAATGCCGATGCTCCCGCCTTGCTCGCTCCCCAGCAGCCGCAGAGTCTTTTCCTCACGGAAAACGGCAACGAGGGTGCCGCCCGGGTCGAGCGTTCGATCCCCACAGGCGATCTCGATTTGATCAACTCCGACTGGACCGCCGCCGGCTGGTTCAAGCGGACCAGCACCGCCAACATCGACTCCGTCTTCCAGCTCGGTGAATCCGGCGGCTGGGCCAACAACGCCCTTTCCCTCGTCTTCCCCGCCGCCGGCACCAGCATCGAGCTTCGCAATTACGCGGGTGCCGAACAGAATGTCGCCATCGTCAAAACCGGTGTGACCACCGGAACCTGGCACCACTTCGCCATCGTCCGCGACGGCACGTCCATCAGCTTCTATCTAAACGGCATCCTGGTTGGTAGTGACAACGATTTCACCCTGACCTTTGATCCTGCCAAGCCGCTCAAGCTCGGCGGCGTTTCAACCGCGAGGGGGAATACCGTTTGGGAACGCTGGCTGCACGGAGGCCTCGCCGACTTCGGCCTGTTCCATGCCGCCTTGAGCGCCGCCGACGTGACCCGTCTCGCCACCGGACCGGCGGCCAATCTCGGTGGGCAATCCGCGACCAACACCGTTTCCGTGACCGTGAGTCCGCCCGTCAGCACGCCCTACGAGACCTGGATGACCGCCGGCGGTCCGGGGCTCGCGGAGGCCGAGCAACTGCCAGCGGCGGATCCGGACCGCGATGGCAGCTCCAACCTGTTGGAGTTCGCGCTCAACGGGAATCCAACGGATTCCGCGTCCGGCGGGATGATCGCCTCGCTGATCCAGAATTCCAGCGGGCCCGGCGGCGAGGAGCTCACGCTCGTGCTCGCGGTCCGTGAAGGTGCGGCCTTCAGCTCCGGGGCCAACGGAGTCCGGTCCGCATCGGTGGCGGGCATCACCTACACGGTCGAGGGCTCGCTGGACTCGGTTTTTCCGGCGGCCGTGGTTTCCAGCACGGGTCCCTCCGCCACCGCTCCGGTCGGCACCGGGCTGCCTGATCTCACCGGGACGGCGTGGAGATACCACACGTTCAAGCTAGACGCCTCCGAGGGGCTAACGGGCAGAGGCTTCCTGCGCCTCAAGGTGACGCAACCGTGATTTTCCAGTAGATCAACCAAACAACCCATGAAAACCCATGAAAACCCATCGTAACCGCCCATGCACCGGATTCACCCTTGTGGAGCTCCTGGTGGTGATTCTCATCATCGTCGTGCTTGCGGCGCTCTCTTTCTCGGGATTCTCCAGAATGAGGATGGCGGCGGACAAGGTCACCTCGGCGCGCAATCTCTCCCAGCTGCAGATCGCCAACGCCGGATATGCCGGCGAACACAACGGCAAATACGTGCCGATCTATACGTTTGATCAAGACGCGAACGCCACCAGCTCATGGTTCAATAATCCAACGTATCTGGCCCAATTGAAAGGCGACCTGCCGATGAAATCCAACGGCACTCCGAATACGAGCGTGCCTCTTTCCCTGCTGGACCCCATCGCCGTCCGTGCGAAGGGAAATCAATATACCATCATGTACGCCAGCTATGGCTACGTGGAAACAGGAATGCCGGGCGGTTCCTATCGGC
>JBEDKU010000787.1:0-26931 GCA_041172045.1 Verrucomicrobiota bacterium
GGGTATCCCCATTCAACACCACTCAACATCCATCAATTAAATTTCTATGAAACAAAGACACAAACTGATCCTTTTCACCACGCTGTTCCTAGCTTCGCTTTCTGCGGTTTTGTCTGCCGCACCGGCTGCTGTGCCGTTGTCGAATCAGGAGCGGATGCCTGTCTTCTCCTGGGACCGGGTGCCCCGCTATATCCACATCCGGAAGGATACCGCCTTCACCAGTGAGGAAATTAAACACCTCGCGACCTTTCCGCTGATCACCTTCGAGAAAAGCACGGGAAATAGAGATTCTGGATCAACCGAGGCAGGAACGCTGAAGGCCGCCCGGGAGGTCAAGGCTATCAACCCAGCGACGAAGATTCTATACTATCGAAATGTCATCGTGCATTACGGGGGCTATGCAGCCAACGCCGCACTGGAGGACATGCCCGGAACTCTTCTGGCAGGGCGCGATGGCAATGAAAAAATTGTGCGCGGCAATGTCCCCGCTTACAACCTGGACAGCAAGCAGATGCGCGACTGGTGGCTTGCCAGCGCGCAGAAGGTCTGCGCCGATCCAGCCATTGACGGGCTCTTCCTGGACGGCATGGTCAAGGTCTTGGAACCAGGCTACTTGAGGAATGAGATCGGTGATGAGAAAAAGGCCGCTGGACTGGCCGGTTACCACACCATGATGAAAGAAACCCGACAGATGCTTGGTCCGAAGAAGCTCATGGTGGCCAATGTCCTGAGAGCGCGTTTTGCGGATTCGGGTCTTAATGCCATGAAGGCTTTTGACGGTTCTTATATTGAAGGATTTGAGGGTGCCGTGGGGAGGATGTCCAAAAAAGACTATGTCGCCAAAGGGATCGAGGCCTTTCAGACTGCCGCGCGGCGGGGCGATCTCATTGCCTTCACCTGTGGTTTGGGAGGCAACGAACAAGATGCGGATGAAACCCCGGGCGGTGCCGCCGAGAGTCAAACAACTGTGGACCAGCAGGCTCGCGCCACTTATCTGCTAGCGATGTTCCTCATCGCTGCCGAAAAGCACAGTTACTTCTTCCTGAAAGAAAGCTATGATGCAAAACAGAGCAATGCCTGGATGACCGTTCATCCCGAGCATGAGCGCCCCTTGGGCGCGCCCAAGGGGCCGGCGGTTCAATCCGGCTACAGCTACACCCGGGAGTTCGCCTATGCTTCCGTGCGACTGGATATCGAAAAGGAGACAGGAAAGATTGTTTGGAAGAAGCCGTGATGATTTCAACTCCAAACAAGTCGCCTCGCTTCTCCACCGCACCGTTGAAAATTAGGATAGGCAAACTATCCCAACGCTCTAGACTCGAATACTAATAGATGTGATACCAACTGCCCCACGAACCCTCGGATAAAGCTCATGTTTACAATCAGCCACACGGTAAAACTGCTCACAGCGCTGCTGCTCACCCCACTCGCCGGACTGTCTGCGCTCGAAGCCCCGAAACCCAACATCCTCTTCATCTTCGCAGATGACTGGGGCTGGGGCGACCTTGGCTGCCATGGGCACCCGTATGTGAAAACGCCCAACATCGACCGTCTGGCCAAGGAGGGCACGGACTTCACCCGCTTCACGGTCGCCAGTGGCGTCTGCTCACCCAGCCGCGCCGCCGTCATGACCGGGCAATTCCCTGCCCGCTATCGCATCGATGGTCACTTCGCCGCGGCCAAGGACAACGCCCGGCGCAACATGCCGGACTGGCTCAACCCGCAAGCGCCGACCTTGCCGCACTTCCTCAAGGAATGCGGATACGCCACCGCGCACTTCGGGAAATGGCACCTCGCCAACAACATGATCCCGGATTCACCTCTGCCGGGTGAATATGGCTACGATGAATTCGGCGCCTTCAACTGCGCCGGAGAACAAATGCCGGTGCATGACGACGCGCTCAACACCATTGCCTTCATGGAAAAATGCCATCGCGCGGAAAGGCCGTTTTTCATCAACCTCTGGATTCACGAACCACACACGCCCTTCCATGTCCTTCCGAAGTACCAATGGCGTTTCAGCGGCCTCGATGAAGAGGACAATATCTACGCCTCCGTGCTGTCCCACGCCGACGACCGGATCGGCCAGGTTCTGGATGCCCTTGACCGCCTGAAAATCAGTGACAACACCTTCGTTGTCTTCAGTTCTGACAACGGACCCGCACGGGCAGCACCCGGAACGAAGCTCGACACGCAATACGACTCCGCCACCGGTGTCGGTTTCGGAATCGCCGCCTCCAATGGCATCACCGGCGGTCGCAAGGGCTACAAGGCGGCACTGTTCGAGGGTGGAATCTGCGTTCCCTTCATCGCCCGCTGGCCGGGAAAAATCGCCGCCGCCAAGGTGGATGACGTCACCATGATCTCCGCCGTGGACCTGCTGCCGACTTTTTGTGAGATCGCCGGAGCCAGGTTGCCCGCCACCTATCAACCCGATGGCTTGAGCCAAGTGGCGGCTCTCATGGGCAAAGGCGGCGCAAGACGTGAAAAGCCGCTCTTCTGGCAGATCGGCGCGTCATGGCCCGCCGGGAAAGACGCCCCCGACCACTGGGCCACCCACGCGGTTGTCGACCAACAGTGGAAACTTCTAACTCACGAGAAGTCGGGCCATGTGGAACTCTACGACATCGTGGCCGATCCAAAGGAACAGACCGATCTTGCGCCCACCCATCCGGAAACGGTTGCCATGTTGAGCGGGAAACTTGGCCAATGGAAAGCCACGCTGCCCTCGAAGCCCGATGCGGACTGCTTTTCCGCCGCCCGGTCCGACTGACTCACACCCACACATCTACTACAACAATCATGGGACTGACATTCAACCGACGAACTTTGAAACACTGCATGTTGGCGCTGGCCGCTCGGTTCCCGCCAACGCCACGGACACGCTGCGCAAGTCAGGCGAGTGGATCCACCGCTAACCTGTCACAAGTTCACAATACCACCGGCATCTTTGGAAAATGGCATCTTGGTGATGAGGAGACCTATCGCCGGGAAAGCCGCGGTTTCGACGAGGTGCCCATCCACGGCGGCGGTGGCATTGGTCAAACCTATTCGGGATCCCCTGTCATCCCGGACAACGAAACAGCCTCCACGTCCCAGGCCTTCACTCCTTCCCTTTGGTCGCCCGCTCTTTCCTTTTCCTGATGAGTTCTTCGCGGTTCTCTTCGATCTGTCCCACAAGCTTCGGATCATCGAGTTCCCCAGTATCGTTTGTCAGTTTAACCCAGGCATCCAGTTCCGTCTTCAAAAGTCCGAGCGTATTCCCATGGCTGGCGTCCGAAGCGAGGTTTCGCAATTCAAAAGGATCGTTCTCCAGGTCATACAACTCCTCCGGCGGCTTCTCCTCGTAAAACGCAGCGTGGACGCCGGATAACTTTCCTTCCTTGAACAGTTTGAGGCCCACTTTGGATGTGGCCACATTATGATGGGAGGTTCCATAAGGAGTGAGTCCCCGGATGTCATTCCGGATATACTTGAACCGGTGGGAGAACACCCCACGCACCCTGTCAACCACTGTTCCCATGCGATCCCTCACCGCAAAAAGAAACTCGGGGGCGGGTTGAACGCCCGGGCCAAGGAAAATCCTTCCCTGCATGTGTCCCGGAACCTTGGCGCCCGCAAGCGAAACAAAGGTTGGCGCTAGATCCAGCGCCGATACGAACTCATTATTTCTAACTCCCGTAACAAATGTCGGATCAATCGCCTTCGGGATGCGCACAATCAGAGGCATGCGGATACCACGCTCGTAGAGAAAACCCTTGCCTCGGAAGAGCGCCGGGCCGTTGTCCCCCATGAAGACGATGATCGTGTTTTCGTAGAGGCCCTTGGCTTTTACATCGGCGATCAGTTTTCCGACGTTCATGTCCAACTTATTCACATTTTCCAGATAGGAGGCCTGCTCCTCACGTGCTTCCGGAGTATCCGGCATGTCTGGCGGCAACTCCACCAGCTTGCGGTCCACGGGATGCTCCGGACAATCCTCGAAAGGCATCGGGGTGCCATCGGATCGCGTCTTGTTGACTCGATGCGTGTCGTAGAACTGGTATTGGCAGAAGAAGGGGGCTTTGCCGGAAAGCAGGCCCCAGTCGTCGGTGTCGTAGGGATCCTTCTTCGGCATGGCGAACCCCCAGTCCTTCTTGCCGTTGTTGCAGAGTCCGACCGAATAGCCTGCATCGCGCAAGTACTCGGTGAAGACCTTTATGCCTTCCGGCAGAGGCTTTCTCACCAGGGAACGCATACCTTCCGCATCGACCTGATGCGGGTAAACACCGGTCATGAAACTTGATCTGCTGGGGGCGCAGATCGACGCCGTGGTGTAGGCACGGGTGTAGAGGGCCCCTTCTGAAGTCAGAGCATTAAGGTGGGGTGTGTGGACGCCTTTTGTCCCATACACCCCCATATCGGCCCCAAGGTCTTCAGCGATAATCCACAGGATGTTAGGCTTCGCCGGCTCGGCCGCAAACGCAGGCGACGCCAGCAGGAATTGAAAAACGAACAAGGTGGAACGGTGGATTTTCATGAATTTGAAATGGTGGAATTTTTTCGAACAGCAACCGGGTAATCGACCGAGAAAGACCGGGTTCGAGAAGGAAGCCGGAACAACGTTGAAAAAGAGCGCCTTTGCAATCGCGCTTGGGGCGTGCGCTCAGGAACGAAACGCTGGCACGACCTAAAATTCATTGGAAACATGTAGGTAAAGATAGCTTCCGAAAAATTCGCCACAAGATCGATTGCAGCCCGATGACACCCTATAATCAGAGGGCATTGCTGGCACTTCAGCGCACCAAAGCACCCGCTGCATGCGAATGACAGCGTCACTGTCATCAAACACCGGAGTATCCGGGCAGGACGGCCAACAGAACGACCAGCGATGAGAAGCTTGTTTGTATTGTGAATACCGAGCGTCAAGTTGACCAGAGGTCTAAATGAGGGGGTAAATCGATCGTTGCGGAGATCAGCTTGCCATGCCATGCGACGAGTTCGAAAAACTTCCACACTTCCATTGATTCCACACCCGGCGGGGAGCGCTCTTGATATTGGCAGTTGGAAAGACTTAACGCCAAGAATGGTCCCAAATCGTCTATTTCCTCCGCTTGTCGGGAACCTTCAGCTGTACGAGTCCAGCGGGAGCTTTGGCGGCGTCCGCCACGCGCTGGCGGAGGCGTGGCGCGAGTTCGGCGATGATGGCCGCGGACGCGGCGTCCCCGGCTAGGTTGTGAAGTTCTTCAGGGTCGGATTCGTGATCGTAAAGTTCGCGACCATTGACTCCATCCTCACCCCATTCCGTGTAGCGGAAACGTTCGGTCCGCAGGCTAGCACCGTCCGGATCATTCATCGTCAGCGCATCGACGCGCGGGCGGGCGGCGGCATCGTTCAGCACGGGGACAAGACTCACCCCCTGGATCGTCGCCGGCGGCTTTAGTCCGCAGAGTTCGGCGAGCGTGGGATAGAAGTCCAGCATCTCTGCGGGACAGGCCGTGGCGCGCGCCGCTGATTTCCCCGGCGCGGCGATGATGAACGGCACGCGGCTTCCCTTGTCAAACAGCGTGAGTTTCTGCCAATGGCCCATCTGCCCCATGTGATATCCGTGATCGGATGTGAAAACAACGATCGTATTTGCGGCGAGCCCGGATTCATCCAGCGCATCGAGAATCCGTCCGACCTGGGTGTCCGCGAACGAGATCGACGCGTGATACGCCTGGATCGCCTCCCGTGCGGTCTGCGGATTCAAGTTGATCTGCTCCTTGTGAACCCGCAGCGACCTGAATGCTGCGGGAGGAATCGATTTCTCAAGCTCGTCATGAAGCGCGGGAACCTTGATCGTATCCAACGGATAGAGATCGAAGTATTTCTCCGGCGCAACATAGGGTGTGTGCGGACGATAGAGGCCGACTGCGAGGAAGAATGGCTTGGATTCCGGAGCATGCGCTTTGATCCGGGCGATGGCCTCCGTGGCGGCGATGCCGTCGGTTTGTTCGTGGTCGCCGCCCTCTGCGCGAAGCCAGCTCAGGGTGGCGCCGTATTGCCCCGGTCTGAGTGTGACCACCTTGGATTCATCGGTCTTGTCACGGCCGCGAGGATTGACGACCTCGTCCCACGAATCGGGATCGTCGTGTCCGTCAGTACCAATGTCCCTCGGCACGTTGTAATGATAGATTTTTCCGATCCGGGTGGCCCGCCAGCCATTGTTGCGGAACATCTGACTCATGGTGACGACATTCGGCACCCGTTCGCGGATGCGGATGGCGTTTCCGCGAATGAGTGACTGGTCCGGATAGAGCCCGGTCATGAATGAGGCACGGCTGGGGCCGCAGAGCGGATATTGGCAGTAAGCGTTCGAGAAACGCACGCCGCGTGCGGCGAGGCGGTCGATGTTCGGAGTTTTCATATGCGGGTTTCCGTAACAACCGAGATCCGTGTTGAGATCGTCGCAGATGATAAAGAGGACATTGGGCTTTCTTACAATGGTTTCCCCATGAGCGAGGGACCAAAGAGCGACGAAGCCCAGCACAAGCGTGCTGGCTATGGCAGAGTGGATGGGTTTCACTCAGACAACGTATGGGCCTGCTTTCTTTTCGTCAAGCCACCCACACCTTCTAAAAATAGGCGTGCCGGGCGCAGCGTCCCTCGCGGCGGATGATCGATGCGACGGATTCCTCAAACTGAGGTGACTTGCATGCGCTCATGGATGCCAAACCGTGCCGCGCCCCCCAAGCGCTTTGCCTCCCGGCTTGCGTATGACACTCGGAAAGCGGATGTTCTCCGCGCTCCATGAAAACCGCCGCGCTATTCCTAACGACCGCCCTCTGCGCCATCGCCGCGCCGACAGATGACTTCATCGCCGCAGCCGCCGCGAAGCACGGCGCCTTCGGCGAAAAGGCCGCGCGCTTCCTCGTGGAGCACATGCCGCCATCCGACAAGGAAACGCTCACCGCTGGGTTTCTTACAGAGAACCTCTCTCTCGCCATGAAGGCGCGCGCCGATTTCCCGTGGTCGAAGGATGTGCCGGAGGAAATTTTCCTCAACGATGTCATGCCCTACGCCGTGTTCAACGAGCCGCGCGATTCGTGGCGGGCGGACTTTCTTGCGAAAGCGTCCTCGCTGGTGAAGGACGTGAAGACCGCCACCGAGGCTGCTCAGATCCTCAACTGCGATTTTTTCAAGCTCATCAGCACCCACTATCACACCGAGCGGAAACGCAACAACCAATCGCCGAAGGAATCCATCGAGCAAGGCAAGGCCACCTGCACCGGCCTCTCCATCATCCTTGTCGATGCCTGCCGCGCCGTGGGCATTCCCGCCCGCGCGGCCGGCACGCCGATGTGGTGGAACAAAAGCGGCAACCATACATGGGTCGAGATCTGGGACAAGGGCTGGCACTTCACCGGAGCGGATGAATACGACGCAAAGGGTCTCAACCGGGGCTGGTTCACCGCTCACGCCTCGAAGGCTCGGGCCGAGGATCCGATGCAAGCGATCTACGCCACCTCATGGAAACGCGACGGCGGGATTTTCCCCTTGGCGTGGTCGCCAAGCAGCACGTCCGTCGGCGGCGTGAACGTGACCGAAAGATATACGGTGAAAGCCGCACCCGCCGAGGCCACCATCGGCGTCCGCTTCTTCGAGGGTAACGATCGTTCTGCTCGCAAAGGCTCACTCACCACGGATGCGGGCTTCGTCCTCAGTCATTTCGAAACAAAAGCCGGCACCACCGATCTCAATGATACGCCCCGTCCCAAGGTCACGCCGGGAAAAACATACCGCCTGCGTTTTGAGATCGATGGTAAGGCGATGGAGACAGCTCCTTTCAAGGCGGGCACCAAGGACATGTTCGATGTTCGCGCCGCGGACCTCACACCCGCGCCCGATTTCAGCAATGAGACCACTCCCCTTCCCGAAAAAGACTGCTCCCGCGCCATTGCTTTCACCTACGAGACGATGCTCGCCGACCAGAAGGAGAAGCGCGCGACGGAGCTGAAAGCCAAGTCCATCACCCTGGGCGACAAGACGATGCGCTGGATGGAAAAAAACTTCGGTGAAACCCCGCCGGACGGACGCTCGCTTTGGATCTCGATGCACGGCGGCGGCGAGGCCTCGGAGCAAGTCAACACCCAGCAATGGAATAACCAGATCCGCCTTTATCAACCGGAGGAAGGCATCTATGTCGCGCCCCGCGCGCCCACCGACAAATGGAACATGTGGCACCAGAAGCACATCGACCCGATGTTCGCGCAGCTCATCGAGAGCATGGTCGCGCTGCGCGGGGTGAATCCCGACAAGGTCTATCTCATGGGCTACTCGGCGGGTGGCGATGGCGTGTGGCAGATCGCGCCGCGCATGGCGGATCGCTACGCGGCCGCCGCGATGATGGCAGGGCACCCCAACGAGGCGCAGCTTTTCGGACTCCGCAACCTGCCTTTCGCGATTTTCATGGGCGAAAACGACGCCGCGGTGAACCGCAACAAGGTGGCCGTGGAAAAATCCGCCGAGATCGCCAAACTGCAGAAGGCCGACCCCGGCGGATACGTCCACCTTTCGCGCATCTACCCCGGACTGGGTCATTGGATGGATAAAAAGGACGCGGAGGGCGTTCCGTGGATGGCGAAGTTCACCCGAAATCCCTGGCCCACGAAAATCGTCTGGTGCCAGGACGATGTCGTCCATCACCGCTTCTATTGGCTGCGTCTACCGAAAGGCTCCGCCGCAAAGGATCAAAAAATCATCGCCGAAATCAAGGGGCGCACCATCAGCCTAACCGGCGATGCCCCGCCCGGCACTCAGATTCTTCTTTCCGACAAGCTGATCGGCCTTGATGGCCCTATCGAAATTTCCGTAAACGACAAAACTCCGTTCACCGTGAAGCCCGTGCGGAGCATCCAAACCATCCGCGCCGCGCTGAAAGAACGCCTGGATCCGAGCGCGACGCCGACCGCGGTGATCGCTTGCCCCTGAAAACCTATATCATCCACATTGGGGATGCTTCTGGCGTCCTAACATTCGGAATAGGTGAAGAAGTAGATCATACCAACATTCGCACGGTTGAAGCGGTCCCGCATCAAGGCGACTGAGTTACACGCAGACGGGCAAAGACGCGGCCGGAGAGGGATGGCAGGAGGGTGTGACTGATCGTGGACGATGTGTTTCCGGGAGTGTGCGTGACCTGGGTGGTCCAGGAACCGGGAGCGAGGGTTTCGGTGGTTTCGATGATCCAGATGATGTCGCCATTGGCGATGGCGCTGGAGCCTTTCGTGTAGGTGATCACGGCACCGGAGAGATTGCCGGGGGATGCGTTAGGACTCAGCAGGTTGTTACCGACGGCGTATTCCATGAGGTTGGAGATGCCGTCGTTGTCCTCGTCGCCGGTGGCGAGCGCACCCGGAACACCCTGGCTGGTGGACCAGGAGGCGAAGCTTGGCGTGACCGTAAGCAAAAAGGTCTCGGCGGCGCTGAGAGTGCCATCGCTGACGGTGACGGTGATGGTGGCGCTGCCTGTCTGCCCGGATACAGGCGTAACGGTGATGGTGCGGCTGGCTGCGCTGCCACCGAGGGAGATGTTTGCCAAAGGCACAAGGCCAGTGTTGGAGCTGCCGTGTGTGACTGTGAGGGCTGTCGTGGCAGTTTCGACATCGCTGATGGTGAAGGCGAGCGCACCGGTGTTTCCGCCGGATGGCACGCTGAGGTCACCGATGGCGGTGATGGTCGGCGCGGTGTTCGACAAGGCCGACTCGGTGCCATCGATCCCGATGGTCTGGACCGCGAGGGAGCTGTAGTCGGCAGTGATGGGTATCTTTTCGAAGTAGAAATAGTTGCTGACAGTGGCACCGACGAACACGAGCGAGCCATTCGTCAGGCGGACATACACATTGTATCCGTAGCGGTTGCCAGGGGCGTGGTCCCACTTCACGCGGCCGTGCACGACCCAGTTCCAGCCGACGACATCGAGTGCCTGGACATTCGTGGGCGGCACGGGCGCGGGAGCGGTGGACTCGTAAATGGAGATCTGGCCCACACGGATCTCGTAGCTGCTCACCGCCGAGGGAGAGGAGAACTTGAGCGCGAGCGCTGCGATGTTCGTGCCCGCATGAGCGCTGAGATCGATGACGGTTTGATTCCAGCCGTTGATGGCGCAGGCCCCGGCGGGATAGAAGGTGAAAGTGGTCGGCGCGGCAGTGGTGGAGACGCCCACTTGCATGAGGGAATCCACGCCAGAGAGTCCGTTGCGCTTGAAAACGATCTTCAGGCGTGTGTTGGCGCTCACCGGCAGATTGGTAAGGTAGAGACGCATGGTGTTGTCCGCATCAAGATTGCCTGACACACGTAGGCAGCCGCCGCCGCGATAGGCATCGCCATTCCAGAGATCCGGGACGAGTTTGGTGCCTGTGGTGTCGATGATCCAGCGCCAAGTGGGCAGGATGCCCTGCAAGGCGCGGTTCCACCAGGAGCCGGCCTTCGCGATGACGCCGTTGATGTAATAGTTCGCTCCCTGACCGGTGCAGAAGTCAGTCGTGAAAGGCAGTGAGTCGATGACGGAGCGCTCCGCGATGTTATGAGCGACACCTTTCCATGCGCCAGTGCCGACGGTGGCCGAGGTATCGCGTGGATCGCCGCTGGCACCGGTCCAGAACAAGTCCTGGTCAGGGATGGCATTGGCGTGTTCCTTCGGCTGATAGAAACCCACGGAGGTGATGTGATTCAACCCATCGGGAAACGCTTTGGCCATCTTCACCCGCGCCGAAGTGGAGGTCTTGAAGTCTTCTCCCTGAGTCTCAAGGCCGGTCCAGATTTTGTAGGGATCCAAAGCGAGCGCGACTGCTCGTGAGCGCGAGTTGGTGGGCAAGGTGGTTGTCGAGTCGCTGGAAAAATCGACAAACATCGAGTCGGCGATGAGCTCACCTGCGGAATCCTGAAGGCCGTTGGTATAGTTGTGCCGCATATACCAGTCGTTGCTGGTGTTTAACCGATCCTGCCAGCCGACGCTGCCGGATTCGTTCATGGCGTCATACCAACTGATTTTCAGGCTGCTGTTTTGCCGGATGTAGCGGACCAAGTCGCGCATGGCGGCGGCATCGGCAGCATTTCCGCCAGCGGTTTCCTGATTGATGAACCAGCCGTCAAAGCCGTAGTGATTCGCCATCTCGATCAATTTGTCAGCCGCGGGATAGGTGTTGCCGCTTTTGGTGAGGAAGGTCTGCACGCGGGTGTAATCACCACCGTAAACCGTGGGCGCGAAAAAGATGGTTCCAAGGATCGGAATGCCGTTGCGATGGGCGCAATCCACCATCTCGCAGGTGGGCGGATTAAAGATGTCCGCGCCCACGCCGGCCCAGAAGACGGCTTCCTGCACATACTGCCAGTAAGTCATCGTATAAACAGATCCCGCCTGTCCTTGAGGCCGGCTGCCTGCATAAAAATCAAGGGGCTGGATGCCGCCTTGTCCCGATTTCGCGTTCGCATTGGCCTTGAGCGCGGCGGGCACATTGATCCGGCTTTGCAGAGGCACGGTAGCGACTTTGAAGGGAGAGTCTGGATCCGTGGCGGGACTCCAATTTAACAATTCCGTGATGGTAAAGACGTCCTTCTCCGGCATGACGGGCAGCGTCGGTGCCTCGCCGAGCCAACGGTTTGTCATCGCATCACGCTGGATCGTAAACTCGCTCGCGGAGAGTTTCTCGGCGAAGATGCGGACCTCGCCCACGGAGCCGTTGAGGAAGTTACTGATATTGTCCGTATGGCCCAGCCGCAGGGGTTTGTTTGTCTCGGCAAAGTTGCCTTTGGCGACTGTGGCAGTGAAATCGCTGCCATTGAGCGAATCCCAAAGCGTTACGCCCCCTGTCGCCGCGTCATAGTTGACGCCGATCACCACCGTTTGACCTGCGGCAGCCCTGCGGTCGGCTGCGGGACGCGCATAAAAATTGCCACCCATGTAGGTGACGACCTGGCCTGCTGAATTGAGGCGCAGACCGAATCCGCCCGAGTTATTCACGCTGGTCACGCCGAGAATGTCAGACGGTGCCGTGGGGCCGACTTGATCCACTCGCACGGACACCAAAACCGAGAATCCTGAATGCGTGGAGGCGGCATCATTGAAGTTCAGAAGCGCCCCGGTGTTCGTCACATCCAGAAGCTGGAGAGACCGGGCCGTGGGGCCGAACTGCAACCCCGCAAGACCGTTCAAAAAGGAGTTCGTGGCCGGATACGACACGTCGCCGAGCGCAGGCGTGGCATGATACCCGCCGCCGGACTGGTCCGTCCACTGGGTGACAGGATTACCCGTGATGCTGGCTGGGATGGACGCATCAAGGATTTGCATCGGCTCCTTCAGCCAGACATCGGCCATGGCGGCGCGTGCATTGGTGAAGGCCGCAGGAGAAAGCACGCCATCATAGATGCGAAGCTCACCCACCGATCCGTTGAAAAAGGCAGTGGCGTTGTCCGTGTGGCCCAGTCTCAACACCTTTCCGGTTCCGGCAAAGTTGCCCTTCGGGATGGTCCTTATGAATTCCGAGTTGTTCAGCGAATCCCACAGCGTGACCTTGCCGGTGGCGGCGTCGTAGTTCAGCGCCAGCAACACTTTATTGCCAGCGGCTACTTCAACGTCGGTGGCAGGCCGGGTGAGTGAGATGCCTCCCATGTATACCGCGAACTGCCCGCTGCTGTTAAATCGAAGCCCGAAGCCCCCTGCGGTGTTGCCTGATGTCACGCCGATCACGTCGTTCGGACCCGCAATCACCTGGTCTACGATCATGGAGAGGATGACAGAGAAGCCTGAGTGAGATGCTGCCCCGCCGTTGAAGTCGAGCAGGTTCGCCGTGTTCGTGAGGTCCAGCAATTGCAGCGAGCTGCGGGTGCTCGGGCCAAACTGCAGCCCGGATTTGCCCGTGCTGAACGAGGTCGTCGCCGGGTAAACCACGCTCCCGAGAGCTGGAGAGGCGTTCAATCCATTACCCGACTTGTCCGCCCACGCGGTGACGATATTCGGGGCCGTGGTGGTGATGCTGGCCGGATCATCCGCCGTGAAATGTTGCAACAAGGCCGCGTGCGCCGACGGCGACCCGATGCAACCGAAAAACAAGATGCCAAGGCCTGCACAGAGGCCTGATGTGCGCGAAAGACAAAGTGGGGATGTATCCAAGAGTCCGAACGTGCTCATGATGATTGCTAGGAAATTTCTTCTGGAATGAAGGCCGTTGAGAAAGGTCATGATGCCCTCAGGTGGTCAAGGAGGTCGTTCAGCGAATGAAATCCCGGATGGAGTGCATCCGCAGGCGTTGCGATGTGGGGTCGTTATAGAAAAATATCAGACTCCGGGATTTATCGCTAATGGGCCATTTCGAGCTGAAGAAGGGCTTCGCTTCATTACCCTCCCGGAAGGAGAACATTTCTTCGGATGCTTGGTCATTGCTGACGGCCTGCGGCTTGATAATGGTGCTTTTGCCCGGTTGAATCGCAAATTTCACACCTCCCGCTTCGCCAGAGATATCCACCTTGGTCGCGTTCATGAAAAGGAACTTGCCACCACCAAAGTTCGCGGTGCCATTGTCAATCGGGATAACATCCATCCCATCAGCATTGTTTTCTCCTTTGCGGACTAGCAGAATCAGCTGTTTGGAAGAATCTAGTGTTTCGGCTTGGCCGAACACATTGAACACGGGCTTTCCCTTCTCATCGACTCCGGTTGCTCCGACTGCCCAAACGTCTTGACGTTTGACGGTGTATGTTTTCGAAAGAGTATTGGTGGGAATCTCCACCTTGATTGTCTTTCCTTCGCCAACTACCAGTTCCACCGGCTTGGGATCCACTGCTTTAGGGAACGAGAGGAATTGGAGGATGATGTTCCCCCCCTCCTTTGCAGCGCAATCTATGAAGGAGATGCCGAAGCTGGCAATTACGGTAAGGATGAGTGAATGGCGTGAAGACATGACAGGTGGGTGTTTGAATGGGTATTGCGGTAGGGAATTATCCTTCCACAGCGTTAAGCCAGCGGAAACTAGCAGTTGGAATCTATGGCCGAAAATCTTGTTTGTGGTGGAGGTGAGCTAGTCCTGTTTGACAGAAATGGGCGCATCATAGGAAATCCGAGACGGTGTGGATAAGGATCTTTGCGCTGTCTGGAGCTGCATAGAAAAATACCAGACCGCGGATCTTGTCCTTGAGTGGCCAGTTGGTGGAGAAAAACGGCTTCCATTTCCCGTCGGGATCGCCGGTGAGAAACGCAACGTGGCACAAGTTCGGCCCGATGTTTTCCTTTGGTGACACCGTAACGGGTTTTCCTGGTGGAAAAGCCATGCGTGCGCCGCCGACATCCCCGGCGATCTCGGTGGGGCTGAGGTTGACGACCAGAAACTGCCGTTCATTGAGGGCGGACCGATTGATATCGAGGACAAAAGAGGCATAGGACATTTCCTTGCCGGGTTTCCTGAGCAGGACGACTAATTGTTCGTCGGTTGACGGCGCTGGTTTGCAACTGGCAACGAGTTGAATATTGCCGTTGGGTTGGGTTGGGGTGGCAGTGAGGGCGAATTGCCAAGCGTTGGTAGGACTAACCTTGTAGGGGCCGGTGAGTCGAGAGGAGGCGATTTCAAGCGGGATGGCTGCGGCTTCTCCCTGAAGGAGAAACAGCGGCGGGTGCGCGATTCGCGGCGGCAGCGCCAGAATGCGGAGGATCTTTTGGGATGGCTGTTCCTGAGCGACTACGGTTTGGTTAAATCCCGAAAGAATCAAGGTTGCCGAGGCGAGGATCTGGAGGAGGCGTGGTTTCATATTTCAGCTGGGCTCAGGAAGCGGAACGAGATGATCGCGATGCGTCTGCCAAAGCGTTTGTTGGATTCTGATTTCAACTCGTTCTGCTTGAGATGTGCGGCATCCTGGCCATCGAGATACTCTGGAAGACGCTGGACGACTGCCTCGCACATGGCGCGAGCGGTGACTTTTCCGTCAGGGGACATGGCATCACCGTAGGTGCGGATGACGAAGGTGTCGCCACGCGGTGTGAGTTGCTCGGCGAGGCCACTGAGGATGTCCGCTTGATCGACATAAGCGCTGCTGCCATAAGCGATCGGTCCTTCCAGGGCTTCGGGGAATGCGGGGTTCATTGAGTTGATCTCGGCGGGGCTGAAGCTGCGTGCGGAAGTCCTGAAGGCCCGGTTGATGTCCACGGACTCGGCGTCGATCGCGGCCTGCAACGCGCCCTTGAGTGAAAGCTCGCGATTCGATGAATCGAGCCTGCGGTTGACGAACTCGGACAGTGAGAGGAATGGGCCGCGTTTGCGGACTTCGGCGACCATGGCGCGGGCGAGTTGATCGATTTCCTTGTCACTGAGTTCCCGACCGCCGAGCCAGGCATTTGGATCCGCGGGGTCTGCCGTGGTTGCGGCCGGGGGGCCTGCGGGTAGCCGGACGGAGTGGGCGGGAGATCCGGAGATTTCGTGAAGCTTGGTTTTTCCCTTTGTATCGATCCCGACGGTGGATTCGCCTCGAAGGCTGGAGAAGAGTGCTTTCCAAGCTTCTACGGAAGTGGAGTTGACGTTGAATTGTCCTTCGACCATGAGGCGGGCGGCAATTTCCAACTCGGCTTTGACGGTTCCGCCACTGGCGGTGAAGAATGAGTTGAGGTCGGATTCCTGCAAAGATCCGGAATAGGGAGTGAAGCGACTGTTAGGCAGCTTGCCGCTCTCGAAGAAAAACCGCTTTGCCTTGTCCAAGGCCGTGCTGCGATCGACGCCGCTGGTGAATACGCCGGTGGTGGGTGTGATCGACGAAAAGAAATATTCATCCCAAAGCGCCTTGTTCGCAAGGTAGGAGTGATCGGCAAGTGTGACTTTTACGGCGGGGGCGAGTTCGGAATACTGCCGCTGCCAGGGTGCGTGTGCCTCATCCGGCTTGAGGTAGGGGTGCGCGTAGGAGTTGCCGATCGCACCCAGAGTGTGTGGAAACAAGCCCCCCTGGCCGCTGGCGGTGACCCTTTGGAAGTTGGTGGTATTGTTGTTGGGTCCGGGGCCGAGCTTTTCTTTAGCGAGGCTGAAACCACCGAGGTGGGCATGATTGAGAGCCGCGATTGAGATCGGGGGAACAGCCGGGATTTCCTGCTGGACGACGTGGGAGGTTCCGCTTTCGGGAGTAAAGCCTCCGCCGTAGTATCCCTCGTTACGTGAGGTTACTTGAACGTTGGCATCGAAGATCGAGTTGATATCCTGCACCCACCAGTTCCAGCCATGGTGGTAAGAAGCGTCCCTGTCGAGGCGGTCGACGAAAACCGTCCCGGTGATCGGACTGGAGTGGAGAAACGGACGGGATGCAAACAGCCGCCCGGCATAGGCTCCTTGGTTGGCGGATTCGTGGGTTTCGCAACCGGCGGAGAGATTCACCAAAAGGAAAGGAAGCCCCACCCCACTGCTGCTGGAGCTGATGATATCCTGGCCAGTGCGCGGTTCGTAGCGGATTTCGTTGGTGTTGTTCGGGAAGGACTGCCTCATCAGGTCGGTGTTGAACGTCGAGTTAGCCCCGGCGAGGCGGCTGGTGAATTGGAAATGCCTGGACATCAAATCCGGGACAGCTCCGACGCTGGATTGGCGGAGGAAAAATTGCAGTGCGGCTCCGTTGGCGAGTTCACTTGTGTTGGTGGGAGCGATGACGAAAGAGATGCGGTCGCCTTGGGAAAATGTCAGAGCCCCGTTTCTACCACCGGTCTTGGGTTCGATATTCTTGTCGTCGCTCGCCGGATCCGAACGGGTGAGGCGGATGAACCTGTTGGGATCCCAACCAGGGCTGGCTTCACGGTCGGCCTTGAAGGTGAAGCTGTCCAACAACTGGCTCAAGCTTTGATTGGCGATTGAAAACACCCGGACTTGGCCGGGCTCGAACACGATCGGCCGGGTGCCTGAGGTGAAGAGGGTGAAGCCGTTGTCGCGGTCGTCAATTCCACTGACGGCACCGCTCAGCCATGCGAGAGAAACGGGGTTTGGACTGGTGTAGCCGCGCCCCTCTTTGGTCCAGCGGATCGTGAATGGCATATTGAAGAAGCGGAATTGATTGGCGAAACCGGGACCAAGGTTGAGAGTGAGAGGGACATTGTTAGGATTCCAGAAGGTGACAGCCGGAGTGATGCCAACGTGGAGTTTATGAGTGTCGGTGTTAGTGGGATTGGCATTTTTCTCAGCTTGCGTCCTGGGCACTGAAAGAAGCGAGAGCATGTATTGGACGCGGATCGGAATCGGCTGGCGGTAGAGGCTGGTGTATTCGCGGGTGAACGCCTGGCCGCCACTGCCGAAGTCCGGGTTGTTGACCTGAAATCCACCGGGCAGCAGATTTGATGAATTTTTAAGCTGAGTCCGGCTGAGTTGGTAATAGGCGCTGAGATCCTGAATGGGGACGCTCTCCTGCCCGAGGCGGTCGAATCGGTAGAGCATGAATTCATCGCTTGTGTCCTCCGTGCGGATCGGGCGCTCTAGAATGGTGCTGAGGTCCCGTTTCAAGCCGCCTTCCCGAACATCGGAAAGGAGGCCGCGCGAATAAGGTGTGGCATGGTGGAAGGATCTGTTCGTGGAAGTGCCCGCTCCTTCAAGCAACTGCAAGGATGCCCGGGTGCTGACGAGCGCGAAGGGGGCTTCGTCGGCGATATTGCCCATTTCCGGCAGGAATCGATGATTGGCACGAGATGGCGACTGTTGGCGGAAGGCCCGCGTGCCATCGGTTAGAGCAACGGTGCCGTCGCGGTAAACATCTTCTTTGATACGTGCCTTGAGACTTTCGTCACCCACCCACCACCCGATCCGACCAGCCTTGTTGGGAGTTTTCCCCGGGCCGGACAAGCTAACGAGTTGGACTTTCACTTTTTCAGAGTCCAGGGCGCCGCTTCCGAGTGATCCGTTTGAAACGAGGGTGACGGCACTTGCATTCGGCGCGGGCGAAATCGAATCCGCCAGCGTACCCGAGCGGGCGCGGTCAACGGTCCGCAACGCCTCCTCGCTGGTCCCGGATACGAGCCAGCGGCGGAAGTGATCAGCCCGGGCGGATTCGTATTTGGGAGCGAGTCCCGAGGAGTCTCCGTCGGCAATGGTTGAGTGCTGGCTCGGTTCATCGCTAGCGCTTGACCCCGAACCTGCTTTCCACGAGTCCCAAACCCCGATCCAGTTGGGATGAGCCGCGTTTTCATCAAGGATTCCGCCGGGAGCGGTGATCCGCTGGTCAGAGCCAGCGTTCTTCTGGAGATCACCGATCGCAAGCATCAGAGCCAGCCGGGCGTTGGCCTGAGCCGTCGCCATCGCGCTGCCCTGCGCGGCTGAGCGCAATGAAATGCTGGAAAGCGACAAAAGCCCAACCGCGATGACGGTCAGCAGGATCATCAGTGAAAGCGTGACGACCAGGGCGAAGCCACGCTGATGCTGAGGGTTGAATGACAAGACTTGGGTTCGATATTTCATGGGTGGGCTTGCGGGATATTAAACTGGAGTGAGTAGTCGAACCCGGATTGCTTGTGCTCCCGTACGACTTTGTTGCTGGAATTGTTTTGGGTGGGGCGAGGTTTGCGGTTGCTGCGTGCGCTGAGGGGGACTTCAAATTTGCCGAGCCACTCAAGTCAGTCGAATCCGTCGCGGCCGTTAAACCTTATCGTCCGTAGATTGCCCAAACGAGCACGTGAAAACGGAGTCGTCCACTGGCAGGAGCTGCCCGTCAACCTTGGACGCTCCGCCCGCTTGTGACAGAGTCAACGCTGCGAACCGTGCCTCGCTACTGTGTTTGGCCAGGTTATTCTGATTCCAGACGCCGACCGCGACCTGCATTTTCGTCGCGCCAAGACCGGCAAAGCCGCCTTTCTTGTGGGTAGCGTCATAAAGCTCTTGCACGTTAAAAGTAAAGTCATGCCACTGGTTCGTCGCATCCGGGAGTTTCCAGTACATCCCTTGCTTCCTGTTCCCTAGCTGCTGGAAAAACATCCAACTCATCTGCCTCCCGTTGATTTGATAACCAATACATCGCGGAAAATAGTTGCTTCGCTCTTCCTGATTGCTCCAGCGGAACATCATGAGACCCCGTAGTTCACGGTCATTCATCAGCAAAATCATGACATAACCGCCCCCGGCTTTGGGCTGCTCGCGCAGCAGATAGCGGCCGCCAAGCACCGGCGACTGCCCCGGATCCAGCGCAACAGTCTGACTGGCCTGAATATACTCGTCATCCGCCCAGATCGACTCCACAGGAGTTTTCACCAAGAATCCAGCTCCCTGCCCGTCTTTCGTCTCAGCCAGAAAAAACGGGTCCTTGTCGCGGCGATAACGATCAGAAAGTGTCCACCCCTCGAAACCCTTGCTGAAATCACCATTCTCCAGCAGCGGCTTCGCGGACAGTTCTGGTAGGCGGTTAAACCAGACAGGGTTCTTCTTTTCGTCGAACGGCTTAAACATCGATGCTGGGAACAAATGCTCCTCGTCGGTCCCGGCCATCCGGCCGCGCAGTGTCAGCGAGTCACCGTCCACGTCCACAAGCACATAATATCCACCCCGCTCAATCCCCTCTTTGAACGCAGGATACTCCTCGCCGTAGGGGCGGGGCTGGATGATCGTTGGCACCGTGAAGAAGCGGATTCCCTTGTATTCCCAAGCGGTCTTCTCAGCAGTCTGAATACCGTTATGGACGTGGCCGTTAAAATAGTATTTCACGTTACCATGTTTTACCATCAGATCCAGCATCTGTTTACGCAGGGCCAATGGATGGTGATAGAACTCAGTCTGACTCAAGCCTTGAGGCATGAAATGCAGGTGGTTGAACATGATAGTCGGCCTCCCTGCGTTGGCCTCCAGATCCCGCGCCAACCACTCCAGAAGCCGTTGCTCGATATCCTTTCGAGCCTCACTGTCACCTTCCAAATTGCAGGGGGTGAAAATGAAGTGCCAAGAACCCGCATCAAACGAATAGAATGGGCTCTCAACACCGGTCAGCTCTTTTTGCAGTTGCGTGTAGCCCTCATAAGGGGGCCTCGTATCATGGTTGCCGTGCAACAGGATATTCGGCATCTTGAACATTTTCGCCAGTCGCCGGAAGTTTGCGACTGACTTCGGTTCAAACACGTTCACCAAGTCGCCGACCCAGACCACGAATTCGGGCTTCCGCACCGCCGAATTCAACTCGTCGGCAATCAGGGCGGCCGTCTCCTGCGCATTCACATTGACCGCCCCCCGATTGTTCTGAGCCGAGACTTGCGGGTCCGCCAGCATCGCGAATCTGAAGCGCTCACCGCTCCCGGCAACCGGCGCAAGCAACTTGTCTTTCGCCAGCAGGATATCCGGCAAGGCAAGGACTGTGCCAGCACCGATGGTACTCTTGAGGAAACGGCGACGGGAACCGAGAACGGACTTTTCAAATAGATTATTCATGATTTTCCAAAGGTTGGTTATTTCCGGCTTGTATAAGGATTCGAGAGGTTCCGCTTCGGCGGCGAGAAGCTCGTGATCCGGCAACATAAACCAATTCCTGACTACGCGTAGATAGACCGGCGGATAGCAGGGATACGACGGTCACTATAGCCCTACTGATAGAGGCAGGGGAAGAGGAGAGAGTTGGGTTTGATTCATATGGCCAAACGCCTGTTAGATTGCCCGCGACTTAGTTTTTTGATTGAGATCCGCGCACTGTCCTATCTCCACCCCCAGAATGGCTTGCTAGATTCAGTGGGGATTTCTTGCGGATTCACCTGCCCCACATGCAAATCGCAGTAGAGGACATTGAGGTGGCCATTGTGCCGCTTCGCTTGCCATTCAAAGGACTTAGCACCAATTCCCGATTCCGAGCGAGTGTGGAAGGTGTCTAGAAACCAACCATGGCCATCCATGATGAACATGGTCTTTGACGGCTCTTCCACGTTGGATGGCCGTGTTCCTATAATTATGGATTGGGGCCGTCGCTCCTTCTTTCCGGCCCCAACGTTCATGCCATACATTCGGGGTTGTCGATCTCGGGCATTCGTTCCGGGCACGACCGAGAAGCCTGCTGCCGCAGCTGGACATTCGAAAATAGTCCCTTCAAGGTGCGCTTGATAATTCGAAGGCGGCTTGTCCTTCATCTGAAAACCAAATGGTGAGTCAGGATAAATCGATCTAAATAGATTGGGCCCATTGACGGTCCCTGGGCCAAGCTCCATCCAATTGTGTGTCGTGTCCACCTGCCCATCCTTGTCCAAGTCGTAGCCGGGGGCTGGAAACGCGCCGTTCTCTGCCGCGTAATTACCCATCATAGCACCGAGTTGCCGTAGGTTTGCAGTGCAGCGGGCCGAGTAGGCACGGCTACGGAAGTGGCTCATGACGGGCATCATAACAGCAGCCAGCAACGCCACGATCACCATAACCACCAACATTTCCGTCAGCGTGAAAGCGCCGTGCCCCAACCTTCCTAGGCGTCTAGTTCCACGTATAGGAAATGAAGCCTTCGCGGCTCGTGACGGGACGTTTTTAGCCAAGTTGATCATGGTTTCAGAATTTTAGGAGTTGTCGCTCAATGTGATTCTTGCGGAATCCTCCGCAACTGGGGACGCTAAGCCCGCTTCAAAGCACAAGTCGGCGCCGCGGCTTCATCAAGCCAAGGGAGATTGGACCACCTACCAGCGCGGCAGAGGACGGCATACCAGACAAGCAGCACACAACAGCGCTGAAAGCTTGAAAAAATGGATTGAACCTGGGTTTTCTCGTCAACATTACATGGAAGGATTATGGGCTTCTCTCTCGCAGGTGAGACCCATGGTAGCCTCATCCGAGATCGAATGTGGCCGAAGTCGTCAATGCCCGCCAGTCGGTAAATTTACCGACGACACCGGAAACGTTTGCCATCGACAGCCCACTCACTTCGTGGCAAACAATCCCGCGCAATCTTGACGCTGTACCGTTGTTCATGAAATCAACCCCGTTCACTTTATTGGCCGATTTCCTCAATGGCCAATTGGGGGAGCGGATCCATCTCTTGGTCGTCGCGGCAACTTTGAGCGGCACCGCTGCGGCGGGAGATCATCCGTTTTCGGTCCAACGAATCGAAGCAGATGGCAACAAGGTGGCAATCTCGGAGAAGGCCCCTCGTAAAGCGACGGTGCCATCCCATACGCGACTGCTGGATTTCATCGTTCAGGAGAATGCCGATTCCGCCCATCCACCACTGCGGTTTCGCTACAAGCTGGAAGGCTATGACCGCGGGTGGAGAGATGCAGGCGGGTCGATGCGTTTTTGCCTAAGATTCAACGATTTGCGAGGCAATACCATTTCTGGAGAGGAATTCAGCGCGTCTGGGGAAAGCCCTGGTTGGACAGGTAGCCCCGAAACCTCGTCATTCATTCCACGCCGGGAGTCACTGGAGGTTCCCGCAGGAGTCTCCCGCATGCAGATTTGGATGAACACCGCAGGCCCACAACAGACAGTGGGTGTTTATGCGGTTGATTCCATCACGGTCACATTGATTCACACTGATCCGGAGACTCCAGACAAACGGATCGACATGATCCCAAAAAGTGGGTCGCAGCAAGACAAGAGCCATGGAACTCCCGCAGGCTGGGCCCGACATGGCACCAGCTTGGGTATTTCCCAGATCGCCCCCCGGGATGGAATGTGCCCTTTGATTCTCATGTACGACGACCGCCCCGATAAGCACGGAGGCTGGCTCACACTCCCGGCGAAATCCGTTCCCCTTGAAGGAGTCAGCAAAGTCGTGATCGAATGGGCTGAAGCCTATTCCATCGGGTGGGGTGGTGCCGCGCGGATCTCTTACGCCGACCTGCCAATAGGAAATTATCAACTGCGCTTGCAACCGTTGGCCGTTAATGGCCTGCCGGCAGCAAAAATCATTGAAATGGACATTGCCGTAGTGCCACCATTCTATCAGAACCCTTGGTTCTTAAGGGCATTGGCGCTGGCCGGAGCCGTATTGCTTGCGATCACGGTGCGGCATCTGACACGCCGCCGGATTCAGCGGCGCATCGACATGCTTGAGCGGGAGAGGGCGGTGGAAAGAGAACGCAGCCGTATCGCGCGGGACTTACATGACAACTTGAGCTGTGATATCACCCATCTAGCGCTGTTAAGCGAACTCGCGCAATCGGATGTCAAGAATCCCGGGAAAGTCTCCCAGCATCTCGACCAGATTTTCAACTTGGCAACCAACCTGACGCGTCTGGTGGATGAGATCGTCTGGGCGGTGAACCCTTCCAAGGATTCGGTCAAAGGCTTTGTTTCCCATGTCATCAGCCATGCCCAGAACTACCTGTTGGCCGCGCAGATACCATGCCGGCTAGACGTTCCCTCCCGCCTGGAGGACCATCCGCTATCCTCCACGCAACGCCATCACCTTCTTTCCGTCATCAAGGAGGCGCTCCACAACATCGTCAAGCACGCGAACGCCACCGAAGTCTGGCTGCGTATTAGCAGCGAGGAACAAATGTTGCGCATTCGAATTGAAGACAACGGGTGCGGAATCTCCACAGATCCTGCTTCCGGAGGTGATGGTCTGGAAAACATGCGCCGACGCATGGAATCGATCGGCGGAAGCTTCGAACGCCTCAATCAGTCCAGCGGAGGCACAGCCATTTCAATCACGCTAAATCTACGATGAAAACTCCACCTATCATAACTGTAGCAATCGTCGAGGATGATGCGCGAATCTGTCGCAGCCTAGCGGCGATGCTGGGAACTGCCAGCGACATCCAGTGCGTCGCTGAATGTGGCAGCGCCGAAGAAGCATTGAAGATCCTCCCATCGCTTCGCCCGCGCGTTGTTTTCATGGACGTCAATCTTCCGGGATTAAGTGGTATCGAGTGCGTGCGGGCACTCGCCGAGCTGGAGGCGAAACCCCAGATCGTCATGCTCACCAGTCAAGATGACAGCGATGCGATTTTCAGCAGCCTGAGTGCCGGAGCTTGTGGCTACCTTTTGAAACCGATCCGCACCAACCAGCTTGTCGCAGCAGTGCGAGATGTCTTCACGGGAGGGTCGCCAATGACCGGCCAGATCGCCCGCCGGGTCGTTGAGGCCTTCTCGAGGCCATCGGGAACCCTTTCAGAACCTGTCTCGGACCTCCTTTCCGGGCGGGAACGGGAGATTCTCCAGTTCCTGTCGGAAGGATATCTCTACAAGGAGATTTCAGACAAGCTGGACATCAGCTACTCCTCTGTCCGGACCTATATCGAGCGAATCTATGAGAAGCTCCACGTTCATTCGAGATCTCAGGCAGTGGCAAAGGCTAAGAAATACTCCGCATTGGGCGGCACAACCTGATGCGACTTTGTTAGTAAGCTTCCGAATTGTTCTTTTTTTCAGCTAAGGCCGATCCTTGAAGCAGATGAAGAAGGCCGATTTGGACGAATGCAATGGACTCCAGGTAGGCGTTCCAAGCGAGTTGACTCATCCCTGCGGCGGGAAGATGCCGAGGCGATGCGCCACGGTGATGGCGGCGGGCGCGTTGTGGACCTGGAGTTTCTCGTAGATGTGCTGCACATGGGAATCGACGGTCGGGTAGCTGATGCCGAGGCGGTCCGCGATTTCCTTTTTCACCAAACCCTCGCCGAGAAGGGTGAGGATTTCCATTTCCCGATCGGACAGGGTGTTCTGTAAGTCTGTCTTCGGTAGCCGATCCTTGAGGGTTCTCAGAAGAAACTTCGCGACACTGGGATCAAGGGACGCGCCTCCAGCGGCCACCATTCGGATGCCTTCCTTGATCTGGGTGATGGTGGAGGATTTCAGCAGGTAGCCTGCCGCGCCGAACGCGATGGCGCGCAACACGTCGGCTTCGGAATCGGACTGGGTGAGGACGATCACCTTTGCCTGCGGGGCGGCCAGCGCGAAGTGGGGTAGCGCATCCAGACCACTCATGCCGGGCAGGTTGAGGTCCAGCAGGACGACGTCTGGTTTTTCCTCGGCCTTTTCGGCTAGAAGCGTGCGAAGGGCGATCTCCGCCGTGCCAAATTCGCTGGTCAGCTCCAAACCTTCATCGCGAAGCAGCGCCATGTGAATCACCTTGCGGAATTCCTTGTTGTCCTCGACGACCATGACTGTGACGGGTGTTTTCATCGTAGAATTCCGAACCTGCGGATTCTGAGTTTGAGTGAAATGCGGGTCCCGCCGCCTTCGGGTTGCTCCGTTCTGATCTCCGCACCCAACAGCCGCGCGCGGCGCGCGAGTGATGCGGGGACTCCATTGGCGAGGCCGCAGCCGTTGTCGGTGATGGTGAGAAGAACCTCTGAGTGGCTGGCTTGAAAGCGTGTGGACGCCTCCGTGGCACCGGAATGCCGGAGCACGTTCACGAGGGCTTCCTTGTGAAACAGGTAGAGATCCATGCGCTTGCGTCGGGAGAGGCGCGGCAGGAGTTCCTCGCCGGAGAATGTGATCGAGTGCTTCAGATCGGCCAGCAGGCGGCGGGAGTCGCGGCGCATTTCCTCGGTCAGATCCTCGCATAATCCTTTGGCGGCGATCATGTGGGCGCAGTTCCGCGCGGCGGAACCCGTACGCACGGTGAGGCTGCGGATTTCATCCAGCGTATCCACCAGGTCTTCGCGCGAGTCCACGGCTTCCTTGGCGAGATCCCCTAACAGACCGATCGCATGGAGATTCGCGCCGAGTTCGTCGTGGAGATTCGCGGCGATGCGCTCGCGGATGCGCATCTCTTGGCTACGACTGCGGATGCGGTGGTAGATGATGATGAGCGCGATGACGATGACGAGCCCCAGGGCCAGCCGGAGCGCCCAGTTGAGGATGGTCCGCTGTTGCGTGTATTGCTTCGACAAAGCGGCCACGACATGAGGCCGGGCGGCCTCCAGATCATGGCGTCTGGCAAGTTCGCCGAGCCACTGCCTCAGCGGCAGGATGCGGCCAAACAGGTTGTGGGCATCGGTCAGCGCCTCCACATGGCGGTCGGGGCCGCTTGCGCTGAAATCCGTGCGCACCGGGCAGCCAACGGCCACGTTTCGTCCTTCGGTGAGGATTTCGATTTCCGCGTAGCCAATGCGCGATCCCTGCCGCACCGCCTCCTGGGAAATGTAGGGATTCAATGCTACCAGACGGATGTGACGGCACAGGGTTTCAGGAAAACCCCACTCCATCAGTGGTCCCACTTCATAGATCGACTCCGTGACTATTTCTAGCAGCTGTCGCGCGTCGGAGAAATCCGCTTCGTTCGCCGCATCGATCCGGAACTTGCGGGGCAGCCCGTAATCACCAGCGAAGGCCTGCGGCACCGTGTCGCTCTGTTCCACCGAGTGAAGACGGATGCCGGTGATGGCTTGGTTTTTCTGAAGATCGATTTGGATGGTCGGTTGATCGCCGATGCCGATGGCGCTGAGGAAAGCGACGCTTGGATTTCCGCGTCCCGAGTTCATGACGTAGGGCAGGATGCCGTCCACGAGGCTGGCGCGATTCCATGCCGCCAACTCGACGGTATCCGTGGGCACGGTGACATCCCGGCGCAGGGCGAGATTGCGTTCGCCGGAAAACACGAGCACCTCGGCCAACTGGAAAATGTTTCTCCCGTCGAAGGCGCGTTTGGAAAGCTTGTCCGACTCGATTCTGATCCACGAAGCACGAACACCACCTGCTGGCACCACCAGCGGAGCGATGCGTGGCAGCAGGCTTGCAGTATCGGGAAAATCGGCCACCACCGTTCCCACCTCGTCACCGGCTTTGCCTGCGATGATTTTAAGCGAAGCGGGAAACGCGTCCGCAACAAATCCCGCGCGCAGATCACGCCACAGGACCGGAACCAGGATGACTTCATCGATCTCCGCTTCCTCGCCTAGATTCACGCGCACCCACTCGCGGTGGTTGGCATCCGCGTGATCGCGCGAGCGGAAACCAATCGGCCCGACGCCACTGTTGAGGCTGAAGTTTGCAAGCCCGGCGAGTTCAGCGTCGATGTTCTCCAGCTGTTTCTGCTCCTTGGCGACGGACAACCAGCCCAGCCCCGGCCCGGAGG